>JAADHJ010000022.1 GCA_013151915.1 Deltaproteobacteria bacterium | reverse complement strand
AAACTGAAAAGGGCAAAGATCATACCTTTCAATGCGCTTTGGCGGCCTACGGCCGCAACCCAAAGCCTTCATCTGCGAGAAACCCCGCGCCCTACGGCTTAAACCCAAAACCCTCCTTTAATCCCCTTTATCCCTGTTAAATCAGAATTTTCACGGCTCCCCATGGTCGCCCCACGGGATCGCTTCCGCCGTCGCTCTTCGAGCTATGGCAGGACAGGCACGATGACAGGCCTTGTGCTTATCCTCCCCGTGTCCCTGCATCCGCTCTTCCCCTCTGGACTCTGGACCCTGGACACCCTGTCGCGCCGTAGCTTCAGCGAAGGCGGATGGACACTGGACTCTGGACTGCTTTCCCCCGTTGAACATTGAACTTTGAACGTTGAACGATCTTCACCCTATAGCCTGCTCTTGGACGTTGGACCTTGATAAGGTACGCATTGGTCGAATGAACTAAAAAAAGCAGAACCACATGGTCCTGCCTTTTCGACAATAATCATATGATCGGAAAACTATCCCTGGAACTTCCTCCTGAATCCGGCCAGGCCGAACAGGCCGGCGCCGAGGAGCAGGACAGTGGACGGCTCGGGAACCTTCTGGGTATCGTCGGAGGGAGGTACAAAAAGATCCGTATCAACAATATCGTTGGGAATATCGTTGGACGCATATCTGGCAAATTTTGCATTGTACAGATCGAAGTGGAGGTTTTCCAGCCCGGCAAACGAGGTATCCTCGAAATTGAAAGCATACCAATAGCCGCCTTCTCCTGCAATCGGTCTCCCCGGATTATCAACTAAAGTATTGTAGGTACCCGTCTTTTGCAGGGGATCGAAAGCGAACTCCAACCGGGTAAAATATGCCGGGAAAATGCCGTGTTCATGAAGATCTCCCGGATCCCAGGTTTGAAAATAGATGTCTAATGGAGCAGCGCCGTTGGTCACGTCCCCGGCAACCGAGACGTAGTAGGTGTCCAAAACGGACGCTTGGTTCTTCTCCGTCAGGACGGCGTAGAGGGGTAAGTCCCCCTGGTTGGTGACGATAGTCTGGGCAGGGGGGGAATGGTCAGGACCCGCCGAAACCAAAAATGCGGCCATCACGAAAATGATAATGATGAAGACAGGAAGCGATTTTTGAAAGAAAACTCTCATGGCGTATATTCCCTTTAAAGTCGATCGAAATAAAACTCGAATCCAGAAAACTATATTTCAATTGAAGTTTTGCAAGAACGATACCATTGGGGACACAAAGGTAGAGGTTGATGAAATCACCCTAACAGGCTGATTTTAAAGCGCTTCCGATGCCGTACCGGAACGGACCAGAGGTACCATACGCTGGATCGAGGCCGTGTTTTGTAAATGACACCGATAGTTTCCTGAGCCTGGACATCCCGGACAGGTCCATTCTGTGAAATACCTTTAATAACAAGAGGTTATCAGGAAACTTGACCCCGATCATCTCCTATAAATTTTCCATCACTTTACAGTGGGCGAGGGGGATCTAATTGCAAATTGCGCTGAGATTATGGAAACGCGTATCCGAAAGATGCCGGGGTGGTCATCAACTTGGATAATCCCGGCTGCACCATATCAAAACGGTTGTATCAAACCAGTTGGAGGTTGTTGGGGAAAACTTTTCCACTTTGAGGAAAACACTTCTTCAATAGCCCCGTTCTTTTTCCTACTTCCGGGTACCCCTTAATGCTCAATGTCCATGGCCTTGAACGCTTTGACCACGCGGCCATCGAACTGTGACCAGTTGTTGTTGTCCATGATTTTCAGCGCATCTTCGCGTTTCATGGCGGGGCGGTATGGACGGTCGCTCGTCAAGGCGTCGTAGCAGTCTGCCACCGCCATGATTCGGGCGCCCATGGGGATCTCCTCGCCCAGCAGGCCATCCGGATACCCTTTTCCGTCGTACCTCTCGTGGTGGGCCTTTACCGACGCCAGGTCCACATCCATCCCCGGGATGGACTCCAGTATCCGATAACTCCAGATGGGGTGGGCCTTTACCTGCTCCCTCTCGTCCTCCTCCAGGTCCCCCGCCTTGCTTAGCAACGCCTCGTCAATAGCTATGCGGCCGAGGTCGTGGAACTTGGCCGACCTGGCCAGAACCTCGGCGTCGCCCGCTGAGTATCCCATCTTTTTGGCAAGACCAAGGGAGAACTGCGCCACTCTGTCACTGTGCCCCGACAGGTATGGGCTCTTCTCCTCGGCAACCCCCAGGAGTACATCCGCCGTATGGCTGAAGAAGCCCTCCTGGGCTTTGGTGAAGCGCTTGCCTTCGGCTATGAGTTCCGCCACGCCCTGGGCCATGGGCAGAATATGGTCAAGGTCCTCCTTTTCAAACGCCTCTCCATTTACCGGGTTGCTCAGGTTCATAACCCCCACGACATCATCGCCGTGGATCAGGGGGACACTCATAAAGGAAGGAGATGTATAGTTGAGCCTCCCCCGCGGCCTTTTGGGGATTGTTCGCTCGATATCCTGAATAAGGAGTGGGCGTTTTGTCCGCACCACACTGCCGCTGATGCTGTTCTTCAGGGGCAGGGACATGGCGCGTATATCCTCTTCAAACCCATGAAACCCGGTTCCCTGGATAAAACGGAGGGCCGCCCCGTTGTCATTGAGAACGAGGATGGATACCCTGCCGGCTCGGGCGGCACGGGAATAGAAATAGACCAGTTGCTCCAGCAGGGCATCCAGGTTGAAGAATCTTCCCATGGAGGACAGCAGTTCCTGGATCTGGATGGCGACGGGATCTCCCTGCGCCCTTGCCAGGGTGCCCAGGTGTTTTTCCACCGCATTTCCGCCCTGGGTACGGGCGCGCCGGGCAGCTTCTTCGGCGCCCTGAAGCAGTTCCAACTGGGTAACAGACCCCGGGAAGGTGGACACGCCCACACTGACGGTGAGCCCCAGGGAGGCATGGCCGGCAATCCCCTTCATCTTGTTGGCGGAAACCATGGTTTTGATCCGGTTGGCAAAAACGTTTGCCTTCTGTGCATCGGCATCCGGGAGGATCAATCCAATGCAGGATTCGGAATAACGGGCCATGATGTCGATGCGCCGGATTACCTTACCGATGAGGGACGACACTTCCCTGACCATTATGTCCCCTTCCAGGGACATGACAGCCACCTTCAGTTCCTTGAAACCATCGATATCAACCAGCAGAACACTGAACGGGTTGCTGTTTCGTCGGGACCGAATGAGTTCCTTTTCCAACTCCTGCTCGAAAACGGCGCGCCTCGGCAGATCGGTGAACGGGTCCTTCTCCAGACCCGATGGATACTGGGCCTTGAACAGGCGGTGGAACATCCCTTCCATCTGGAGGGCCAGGATCCACAGCATTCTTACATTCTCGTCACTGAAGCTGTTGGCTTCCGTCTTGAATATCTGGAGGACCCCCTTTACCCTATTGTCGTGGGAAATGGGGATTGAGACCGCCGATCGGCAGCCGGTGTAATAGGCAAGTTCTTCCAGGGTTTTGGTGTCAGGGTTGTCGATCCGGACTGGCTGGTGGTTCTCTACGGTCCAGTCCAGGACGATGTTGCCAAGGCTGAGTTGAGGGGGAAAGGTCTCCTCGAATCCCCTCACCAGGGATGGGTGGTACTGTTTTTCATCATCGTCAAGCAGGTAGAAGAGAGCCCGGTCGTAAGGGACAATGTCCATCACCAGATCCATCATGACGTTCAGGGCGGAGGACATCTTGAGATTCAGGCTGTAGATCATGGTGGACTTGAGCAGGACATTGAGATTCTTTATCCACCCCTGCGCAACCCGGACATCTAATTCGGGAGCGACCTGGACGATGTATTTTTCTCCACGTTTCAACTGTTTGCACCTCGTAAAAAGTCCATTGATGGCTTTTTACTCCTCGGAAAGCGAAAAGCGTCGTTTCCACTTTCCTCTCGAATCAACGACTTGCGGGACAAGCCGTTGATTCGGGCGCCCCTCAGTGGGCGCGTTGATGACTTTTTGCGAAGTCATCAACTATGACTCCCCCGGCAATACGCAGAAATCCCCTTTGTCCCCTCATGGTAAACCGGAGTGTTATCTTACAAGAACCATACCAAAAAGGTCAATACGGTTAAATTTAAAATTTAAAAGACCAAATCTGCTCTCCCCCTCTGGACTCTGGACACTGGACTCCCTGTCCGCCATAGCTCGCAGAGCGAAGGTGGATGGACTCTGGACTCTTTTTGTCACGTTGGACGTTGGATTCCAGATTCCGGGACTTCATTTTACCCGATCCCCACTCATTTCAAACATAACAAAAAACCTTTCAAATATACATAGCTGCCTGGTCGGGTTTGGAAAAAAAGGGCGCTGCAAGGCGTTGTGCTGTAGAAAAAACTCTGGTATAGTTTCAAAAATGAAACTATACTTGTGTGCGCGGTTTTCCACTCAGGGTTAGACCGAGGGGTAAGAACACCCCCGTACCACGGGGTATATCAAGATGAGTCTTCAAAATATGACAGTTCCCGCAATCCTGCTGGGCCTCGTCTGCCTTGCCGTATTGGTGTATTTTCTTGTTTCTCTTCACAGGTTGAACCGTGTCGCCTCGGCCCTCAGAAAAGGCGACGGATCGGTTGACGTACCGCTGATCCGATTTCCCTTTCTAAAGGAAGCCAGTCAGCATTACCGTTTCTTTCACAACGCCGTTTCCGACCTGAATCATCTGGAAAAATACCAGCAGCGAATGCACGCGTACGAAAAGAAGGAGATGGAGCACATCCTTGAAAAGGAAGACCTGTCCAGGCAGCTGGAAAAACAACTCAAAGAGGTACGGAATGCCCATGGGGTCGTGTCCGGCCTGAACACCGACATGGAGAAAAAAAATAGAAGCCTCAATGAGGCTATCAACAGGTTGTCGGCACTCAATCAGATCAGCCGCATGCTGGGCATTGAACACGACCGCCGGGAGATCTATCGAATGCTCGTAGCCCTGCCCAGAGAACTCATGGGCGCCGAGATCGGCCACATCCTTCTTTATGACAGGGATAAGGACGAGATGGTCATGGAATACTCCCAGGGGTTGAAGGAGAGCCCCGGCGACAGGCGCAGGGTCAAGGTGGGCAATGGGATGGCGGGATGGGTGGCAAAAAATAAAAAGCCCCTGCTCGTAAAGGATTTCTCATCCCAGGATTTTTTCTCCGCCACCAGCAGCATCGGCTACAGGAGAAAGACGGCCATCTCCGCCCCCATCATGATCAGGGACGATCTCATTGGGGTCATCACACTGATCAATAAGGACAACGGCCAGCCTTTCGTGGAGGCCGAACGTACATTACTGGCGACCATGACCTCGGAAGCGGCCATGGCCCTTCACAACGTCCTCCTTCTCGAAAAGGTCCAGAAGAGCTATTTCGCAATGGTCCAGTCTCTCATCACCGCCGTTGAAGCCAAGGATGTCTACACCAGGGGCCATTCCGAGCGGGTCACACAGTACAGCCTCCTGATCGCTGAACAGATGAACTTTCCGCTGGATCGGATGGAGATTATCCAGCAGGCCGGGGTTCTTCACGATATAGGGAAAATAACCGTGGAACTCGCCATTCTAAACAAGCCGACCGGTCTTAACCCGGATGAATATCGGAAAATCCAGATCCACCCTGACGTGGGCTATCGTATCCTTCAACCCATCGATTTTAATGAAACGGTCAAACTGGCCGTACTTCAGCACCACGAGAGGCCCGATGGGAAGGGATATCCCAACGGTTACCGGTCTGACCAAATTCTCCTGGAGGCGAGAATTCTGGCCGCCGCAGACGCCTTCGACGCTATGACTACAAAGCGGCCCTACCGTGATCCTCTCAGTCTCGACGCGGCAATGAAGGAGATGGAAAACTGCGTGGGAACCCAGTTCGACCCCGAGGTGGTCGCCGTCCTCAGGAAGATAGTGGATGCCATGGCTTCCAGCGGGGCCATGGCATCGATGTACGCGTAGAGGCGGTTCCCGCTAGGCCGCTCCCCATTTTAACCCAGCGGGATGGTAAACGTAAACCTGCTTCCCCGGCCAAGCTTGCTCTCGGCCCATATCTCGCCGCCGTGGGCAATAACGATCCTCTTGCATATAGCAAGCCCGAGACCGGTCCCCTCCTCCTTCCCGGGAGGCCCGACCTGTGCGAACTCCTCGAAAACGTGGGGCAGTTCATCCGAACTGATCCCGATCCCGGTATCCATGACCGAGACAGCGACGACCGGCGGCTGCATTTCAGGGTGAGGTTCCGCATAGACTCTGATAGTACCCCCCTCGGGGGTAAACTTGACGGCGTTTCCGATCAGGTTGACGAGTACCTGGATAATCCTGTCCTCATCGAAAACGGCTGTAACTCCCATGTTCTCGTCCACGACATCCAACGTCAGCTTTTTCTTCTGTACGAGGGGTACCATCTGCCCGACTACTTTTTCCACGGGCCGGATAATGGGTACCGTCCTCTTTTCAATGGGCATCTTGCCCGCCTCGATCTTTGTCAAATCGAGCATGTCGCTTATCAGGTCACCCATGCGTCCGCATGAATGCAGGGTCTCGTTTACCACCCCGAGTTGGGTTTCCGACAGGTCGCCGGCAAAACCGTCCTTGAGGGAATCAAGGTAACCTTCCACAACTGCGAGGGGGGTCTTCAATTCGTGGGTGGCGATGCCCAGGAAGTTTGACTTCAGTTTATCCAGTTCCAGGAGCTTCTCATTTGCCGACTTGAGAGTGACGTTGATCTCAACCAGCTCGTTGTTGGCCCTGTTGAGCGCCTCCGTCCGATCCTGGACCATCCCCTCCAGATGCTCATGGTAGCGCTGCACCTCTTCCCTGGACCTCTCCAGATCGGTGATCATCTGATTGAAGGCGATGGTCAAAGAAGCGACCTCATCGTGCCCCTGTACGGCGACTGGCTGAGGTGTCCGTCCCTCGCCAACGTCCCTGATCCCATCAGTCAACGTTTCCAGGGGTTCCGCAAACCGGTTCACGGCCACAATGAGGACCAAAAGACTGATAATGTAGACAATAAAGGCGTTAACGGCGATAAGCCGGGTGATTTTGGAGGTAACGGCCCGGACCTCGGATACGTTCAGCCCCAGCAGGAGAAACGATTTTTCCCCACCGGCCTTAAGGGTGACACGCCTGTATACCTCAAGTACGTCGCCATACAGGTGAAACCGGTTGCCCCCCTCCGGCAGGTCATAAAGTTCACTAAGCGGAAGGGATCCCGAACCCAGGTCTCGGCCCTTTGAACAGCTCGATGCAAGGATGTTTCCCTTTTCATCGAAGAATGTCGCGTAGAGGATGCTGGAATCGGCGCAAATACTGTCCATGGCCAGTTTTATTTTGGCCGAGTCATTGTAGGAAACCACGGTGGCACCGAGATTGTTGCCCACGAAGCGCGCAACGGAGGAAGCCCTGCGTTGGGCCTCCAGGATGATGAATTTTCTGGCCTGGCTGACAATGGAAAGTCCCGTCAGGAAGACAGCCGACAACAGGATAACAAGGAGGCCGATGATGGCCTTCCTGCGGATACTTGACCTGATCCACTCGATGGGATTGAACATTTGCTACCCCAGGTGTCTTAGTACCTTATCGACCACCTCCACGGCCTTGAAAGGTTTTGTAATGTATTCCACAGCCCCAAGCTCGGTGGCCTTATTCATATCCTCACGGCTCTTCCGGGCGGTGAGCATTATCACGGGTATGGTTGCGGTGCTCTCACTTTCCCGAAGCCTCTCCAGGACCTCGAAACCATCCATTTTCGGCATCATGATATCCAGAAGGATAAGGTCGGGGCAAAGTTCCCTCGCCTTGGCAAGGGCTTCTTCCCCGTTGTAGGCGATCTGAACGTTAAGCCCCCGGGAAAGGAAGAGGAACTGAAGCATCTGTGTCAGGGATGCCTTGTCCTCGACCACAAGGACGGTTTTTCCTGCTGTTACCATCTGTTTCCTCCATGAATGAATAACCCGCGATGCAACCCACGTCAGGTGAACTGCCCCTGCCTGCGCCGACCACGGCATATTAAGCAGACAAAAGCACTTAAACACATGATTGTCGTCTTATATCACAGAAGACCTCACAAGTTAAACAATGATAGGGTCGTAGTAAAAAGTCATCAACAATCCATGCCATTTGATTTTGGCGTTTCATTCAGTTATGGTTCTGCCATGAAAATAAACGATACTTTACAAACATTCTCAAATCAGAAAAGGGCCGTCGGCAAACTTTCATCCGGCATTACACGCCTGCTGGCCGCGAGTCAGACCATCAGGTTCCGTGTTCTCGGGCTTGTAACCGTGAGCGTCCTTATCCCCTCGTTCCTGGCCGGAATGCTGGCCATAAACTACCTGGACAACATTATTGAGGACCAGGTCTATCAGAATCTCTCGGACACGACTCACCGCACCTCCCTTAATATTTCCAGTTGGTTTGCAGACCGTTCCTCCGACGTTAGGGCATTCACCTCGTCCTACCTTCTCACTGAAGAGGTGGATCATATACTGCCGGAAAAAAACTCCGGTGCGTCCATGGAAAAATCCCGTTCCGCCATTAATAAATACCTTACCTATCTTCTTGAGGACAACCAGTTATTCGTGGGATTCTCCGTTTTTTCGTCAGGCGGAGAGGTCCTGGCCGGCCGGCCCGCCGACGCCTTTCCTGAACCTGATAATCCGGCAACACTCCAGAGTATAGGCAAGGATCCTGTTTTTCAGGAGACCACCAATTCCGACGGACTTCGGATCATCGTCACCCAACAGTTGGGAATCGGCTCCGACGGACCAAAATCGTATTTTCTGGCGGAACTTAAGGGGGAACGCCTCAGGGGCATTATCGCGGAGAACATCCCCCCCCACTCTAACGCCTACATCGTTGACGAATCAGGCCATCTGAGGGGAAAACCTGTTCCCGAAACCACCGTCATCGCCCCCGCGAGTGAGATCATCAAAACATTGGGCGAAGATGCCAATTCGTTCACCTACAGGGGTATAGAGGGTGAACAGGTAATCGGAACCAGCCATCCGATGGAGCACCTCCCCTGGTACCTTATCACGGAGACCACCCGAAAACAGGCATTTTCACCTCTTACCACCTTCCGCAACCAGCTCTTCGTCATGACAATCCTGCTGGCGGGCATCCTTCTCATCCCGGCCCTTTACCTGGCCAGGACGATCATCCTGCCCTTGGAGGACTTGAACAGGGTGTCCAAGAGGATTCGGATGGGAGAGGCAGGGCTGGAAGTTAAATCCAGGGCCGGGGGCGAGCTTGGCGAACTTGTGAGTGCTTTTAACAGCATGTCGACAAGCCTGAAACTGAGCATGGAGGAAATACAGGCCATTAACAGCCAGCTTCAGATCATAAGCGTTACCGATCCCCTGACCGGGATGTACAATCGTCGATATATGGCGGATCACATTGAAAGGGAGATGAAAATTCTCCAGAGAACCGGGGAACACCTCTCCATCATCATGGCTGATCTCGATAACTTCAAAGAATACAATGACAAATACGGCCATATCGCGGGCGACGAGGCGCTGAAAGAACTTGGGGAGGTTCTCGCCTACAGCATCAGGGAGACGGATGTCGTCTCGCGGTTCGGAGGCGAAGAGTTTCTCATTTCCATGAGCCATACGGACAAGGAAGGCGCCTTAAAGGTGGCCGAAAAAATACGCCGCGCCGTGGAGGAGAGAATTTTCGATCTCGAGGGGGAAAAGACCCGTATCACCATCAGCCTTGGGGTCGCGACATCCCCGGAAGACGGGACAGCTTTCGATGAACTTCTGGAGACCTCCGACAAGGCCCTGTACCGCGCCAAGGAAGAGGGAAGAAACTGCGTCTGTTCTACTGCAGATAGTTCGAATGAATCCATCCCCGGAGACCCGACGTCGTCCTGACCAGGATCCAATTGCCCTTTTTCTCTTGCCCCGTTACCTTCTCACCATGTGACAGCAGCCCCAGTTTTTTGGAAGAGGAATTCGGCATCGCTCTGAGGTTGACCTTCCTGGTATTGACTGTCAGCACCTTCGAATCAATGCCGCGGAAGGACTCGTAGAGCGTGGAAATGAGATCAAAGAGGTATGCCGCCCCACCCGGATTCTGACGTTCCATCTCCTTTTTGCCGTTTTGAAGGAATTTTCTGCCTTGGCTAAGATAATCCTTGGCCTGTTCATTGAAGGCGTCCTCGTTCATCCTGTCGATAATGACCCTTGCCTCGGCGAACATCGCGGCGGCTTCAGCGGGAGAAGCCATTCCCTGGATGCGGGCACGGGTTCGGACCACCTCCCTCACAGCATTATCCCGCGCGGCTTCCATTGCCGCCAACCGCCTGGTGGAAGCCTGGGCTTCGCTCTCCCTTACCCCGTTGACGACATCCAGATCGTCATGAAGGGACTTAATCTCAGCGCGAGCCGCGGTAAGCCGGTGCTGAAGACGAATCTTCTCAGGAATATTGCCACCGGACGCGATGCCGGATATTTCATCTCTAATACGGTCCAGGAGGGGGCCGACCTTGACATCAAGCCGCTGGACCTGGCCGAAGTCTTTCCGGGTTCCGAAAAATTCCATCTCACCCACCAGCGCCCTGACGGCGCCAAGGCTCTCGGGTGCCACGAGCACCGCTCCAGGGGATAGTTCGGCCAACTGTTCCTGTCTGGTCTTGATCTGTTGTTCCATCTGCACAACAGAGGATTTCCCGGTCCTGACGTTCCCGAGGACGGCGCAGCCACCCATGGCGGTGGATAGAACCAGGATTACCGGAATATATGGAAAGCCGAGCCGGCAAGGTCTCATGTGTCAATCCTCCTCCTGACAGCCTCAAACGCCTGTTTCAGCTTCTCGGACGATCTGCTCCTGAGCACAAGCCTCACTCTATACTCTCCTCCGGCCGTGACGGGATAGGATCCGATCTTGACAATCGGGTAGTCCCCCTGGATCCCTTCCAGGACATTGGCTATCTCCGATTCGAAACGGGTGGTGAGGAACTCCTCACTGTGGATAATCTCCCCGGCCATTTTCCGGCTGATATGTGGAAACATGGATCGGACCATCGATGGGATCCCCGGCAGGGCGCCCACGTTGCCCATAAGAAACCCAGGCGCCGCGGAGCCGGGATTGGGAATCAGGGACGCTCCTGAGGGAAGCATGGCCAGCTGTCTGAGCCTTGGGGAAAGAGGGGCGCCCAGTTTCCCCTCAAGGGCGGCGATTACCTCAGGGTGCTCAATCAGGGGTACATCGAACACCTGGGCTACAGCGTCCCTGGTCAGGTCATCGTGGGTGGCGCCGATCCCGCCGGTGGTTATCACCCACTCGAACGTTTTCTTCATCCACTTCAGGTGATTGACGATGAACGACAGATCATCGGGCAGGACACAGGAGTAGCGGAGATCGACCCCCAACCTGAACAGTTCTCCGGAGATCCAGGCCAGGTTCCGGTCGACGACTTCCCCGAAAAGGATTTCGTCTCCTATGACGGCTATGGCAACTGTCGAGACCATAGGTTTCCTCTGATTGGCCAAAGTTGGTCTCATCGTGGAGATGGATGGCGACCTATCGAGGCCAGAATCCAGTCGCATGCCCGCTGGATTCGCCGCAAAGTTTTATCCTTCCCCAACACTTCCATGACCTCGAAAAGTCCGGGGCTGTTTCTCCGGTAGGTAAGCGCGATGCGCAGAGGCTGGGCAATGACCTTCAGTTTGATCCCTTCAGCCTCCAGGAAGCTTCTAAATGCCTCATGGAGGGATTCCTGGGTGAAAACCTCGACCCTGGAAATGAGCTCCGAGACTTTCTCCAGGAGTGGGGCGATATCGCTCGTAAGGAACTTTCCAGCCGCTTCCTGGTCATACTCCAGTTCCCTGAAGTAGAATTCACATTGGTCGGCCATCTCCACAAGGGTTCCCGTCCTTTCCCTGAGAGTAATGACAGCCTTGGGGAGCCAGGGAATGTCGGGCCCGTCGCCCAGCAGCCCCTTTGCTTCGAGAAAAGGAACAAGTCTCCCGGCCACCTCTTCCTCGGGCAGGGATTTCAGATAGCTCTGATTCAGCCATACCAACTTGTCCAGGTCGAAAACCGCAGCTGATTTGTTTACTTTTTCCAGGGTAAACTTATCGACGAGTTCGTCGATGGAAAAGATCTCCTGGTCGCCATAAGACCATCCGAGCCGTACCAGGTAGTTAACCATGGCCTCCCATAAATAGCCCATTTCGCGGAATTCGGTAATAGAGGAGGCCCCATGGCGCTTGGACAGGCGCTTCTTGTCGGTGCCGAGGATCATGGGCATGTGACCGAATTGAGGCAGACCATAGCCCAGGGCCTGGTAGAGTTGGATCTGCCGGGGTGTATTGGACAGGTGGTCCTCCCCCCGAATGACGTGGGTGATCCCCATGAGGGCGTCATCCACCACCACGGTGAGGTTGTAGGTGGGGTTGCCGTTCGAACGGCGGATGATCAGGTCATCCATCTGACTTTCGTCGAAAAGGACGGGGCCACGGATGAGGTCATTCACTATGATAGTGCCTTCCTGGGGTGCCTTGAAACGGATGGTATAAGGCCCGGAATGATCGCCGTCCTTGAGGCGCCGGCAGCGGCCGTCATACTTTGGAGATCCTCCCCTGACCATGGCCTTTTTCCGCCTTAGTTCCAGTTCCTCCGGGGTACAGTAGCATCGGTACGCCTTTCCCTGTTCAATGAGCCTGTCTATGTGCTCATTATACAGGTCAAACCTTTCGGTCTGGCGATAAGGACCCTCATCCCAGTCCAGGTGGAGCCATTTCAAACCGTCCAAGATCCAGCCTATAGCCTCGTCTGTGGACCTTTCGAGGTCAGTATCCTCCAGCCTCAGGACAAATTTGCCCCCATTGTGCCGGGCGAAAAGCCAGTTGTAAAGAGCAGTACGGACCCCTCCGACGTGGAGGTATCCGGTGGGGGAAGGGGCGAACCGTACACGTACATCGTTGCTCATGGATTATCCTTGTGCGAAGCAATCCCGAAGAATTGCGCTCGGGGGACCAAGGCTAAAAGCTTTTAACACAGCGCAGCCTTTCACAGACTGCTTCACAGGGTGTTTAAAGAGGGTTTGACAAAGAAGTTAATTTGAAAAAACTCTGTGTACCCTGTGTTAAAGGCTTTTTCCTGTTCCGGTATTAATCCAGACACGCATTAACCGGATGACCCACTTTTTATTATTATCCCGGCGTATCCCACCACATGACTGTAGTCGCCGCTCGCTTCAGCGGAGGTGGTGTAACGGACAAGTTTCGTACTCACGGCGCCCAGAGCGGTGAGGGCGTACAACATCACTGCTACAGGGATGATCCCGCACATTGAGATCCTGCGGGTGTGGACGACCTCCAGGAGACCTGCCGGATCCAGTTGGAGCATACGTTCGATGGCCAGTGAATCCTTTTTCCGGGCGCTTTCGTCGCTCTCGTAATGGGTCATGTCGGAACTGGCCACAATAAGGATATCATCATCCGAGCTCTGAATGATCCTCGCGAGAGCGAGCCCCACATCCCGGCATTCATCCTCCGGAAGCATGGACAAGGTTATGGGAACGAAAGTAAAAGGTCCCTTTTTCCTGTAGTAAAGGAAGGGAAGCTGAACCTCGATGGAATGTTCCCTGACGTGGGCCATCCGGTCAGGACCGGCCCCGGTGATCCCGTCAATGATCAACCCTGCCAGTTTCTCATCCACGGGAAGCCGGCCGAAAGGCATCGACCATGACCCGGAAGGGAATACCGATATCCGCGCCCCTGCTCCGGTGTGGTTGGGTCCCAGGAGAATGACCTTCCCCGGCACGTCAAGGTGCGAAACGGTCTCCCCTGCCACGGATCCGGAGTAGATATACCCGGCATGGGGCATGACCGCCCCCAATACCCCGGTTTCGGCGACCCCATCAGTCAAAAACGAGGAGACCTGTTTTTCCAGAATATCATCCATGCCGGGGTAGAACTGCCCGGCCACGGCGGGTTGACGTATATTTTCCATTTATTTGACCTTTTCGAGTACTTTTCTGAGGGCTCCAGCGGCGGCGAGGGCCGTCAGGGTCTCCCCCTCAAGGCCCAGTTCCCAGGGAGGAACCTCCATTACGGCAACCCTTCCCCTCTTTCCGGTAAGCACCCGACTTCGCCCCACAAGGGCGGGTATCCATGAGGTGATCCAGCCTCCCAGGGGGCGAGGGGCTGCCTCCAGAACGTCTGCGGTAAGATCACTGCCGAGAAAGTTCAATCCCCTATCCAGAAAGGGTATCACGGCGTCCAGGGCTTGCAGGATGTCTTTTTCGGCCGCCGCGATGATCTCCCCGGTAATTCCCTTCAATATCGCCCGGTCCACAAGTGCGGTAACTGTTAAGGGTCTCCGGCCCTCATCGTGCAGGCCCTCGGAACCTGGGGGACCCATGGAGAGATACAGGGCCTTCAGCCCCAAGGGTCCTCCATCGTCATCCCGCATGTAAAACAGGTTGTCCTCCATGCCCACAGGTACGATGGATGCGTTTATTCCAAGAAAGAAGCGGACGGGAACCCGAAGGCCGCTGTCATCGGCATGAGGTTTCCCCGCCCTTTGGCTCAAACCCTCCACAAATCCGGCGATATCGGAGGTGATTGCCAGACAGGCTGTTTGGATCTCCCGCCCCCCGTCCAGGATAATTGTGACTAAGTTCCCGGGGCCGTTCCGGACGGTCGCCGCCTTCGCGCCATGGAGGATCTCCCCCCCGTACTCCTGTAACCGGTCGGCCATCAGGGATGTGATTGAAGTGGTTCCGACAGGCTCCCGGAAGGTCCCTCTACTCCCAATGCTGTGCATCAGGGCGGCGGAAAGAACTGTCGGCTTCGTCTGGGTCTGGAAAGGGTAGCCCCCGAGGAAATGATGCTGGAGATGCAAAAACGCTGTTTCCTGTTCCATCCCGTTAAAACTGTTAAGGGTGGAGCCGGCCTGTCTGAATTGCCAGACGGCCTTGCCCCGGTTCCATATCCTGGCCAGGGAACCCCACCCTCGTTCGAGAGACGGGAGATCGGCGTAGCCCTCGTACCACCTGTCGGATTGGCCGTCCAGTTCATCGTACAGCGTCCGGAACGAGTCAACGGACCCCGGAAACTCCCGTGATAGCTCCTCCATGGTGGCATCCCTTTGAGGATAGATATTGATCCGGTGGCGCGGCAGGACCACCTGGTAGCTTACCGGATTGGGCGGATAGGACCGCCGGACGAGCATGCGGCCGATACCGATCTCATCAAGGAATCGCCTGAGAAGGCCATTGGAATCAAGGCCGAAGAGCGGGGCGGGCCGTCTCCTGAAAGCATATTGATTGCCGTCTTCCCCCGGCGTCTGTGCTTGTCCGACGTTCTGATCTACGACCAGAACCCGAAACCCCCGTTTGGCCATAAGGGTGCCAAGGGCCAACTGGGGATATCGGGCCCCGATAAGTGCCAGATGATGGGTTTCTGTCATGGCGGGCAGTTGGCTCTATTCCACGCTGCCTGATTGACTATCAGGCAGGATTCGGACCTTCCGGCCTTCGATTCTGAGACGTCCCGCGACCCAAAGACGGAGGGATTCGGGATAAATACGGTGTTCCTCCTTGAGGATTCTTGCCCCCAGCGAATCCACCGTATCGTCCGGGAGAACCGGAACGACCGCCTGCAGAATAATCGGCCCGGTATCGGTCCCCTCGTCAATAAAATGGGTGGTGCATCCCGAGAAACGCACCCCATAGTCGAAGGCCTGCTGCTGGCCGTGGGTACCCGGGAATGAAGGCAGGATGGCCGGATGGATGTTGATGATCCTGTGATGGTAATGTCGGACGAAGGTCGGTGTCAGCACTCTCATGAACCCTGCAAGAGCCACGAGATCCACTTTATGGCCATCCAGAATCGAAATGAGCCTGGATTCGAACTCCTCCCGGCTGTCAAAATCCCCATGCCGGACAACCTGGGTCGGAATCCCGTGGTTCCTGGCCCTGGTGAGGCCGTACGCATCATTCTTGTTGCTGATGACCACGGCTATTTTCAGGTTCAGACTTCCGGATTCAACGGAGTCGATAATCGACTGGAGATTACTGCCTCCACCTGAAATCAGCACGGCGATTTTTTTCATGAGTCGTTTCCCATGGGTGCCTTGATGACTTTTTGCAAAGTCATCAACTTTAATCGAATATAACCGGTGGGTCCTCGCTTTTCCTCCTGATGATACTGCCTGCGCGGTAGACCTGTTCGCCCGCACCGGCCAGGGCTTTAGACACCCCATCCGCGTCACCAGGCGGGACGATCAGAAGGAGACCCAGCCCCATGTTGAAGGTCCTGTACATCTCATCATCAGGCACATTTCCCATGCCGGCGATGAGGGCAAAGACAGGATGAACGGGCCAGCTTCCTTTAACCATGACCGCGGTCAGATTACCGGGCACTACCCTTGGAATATTCCCTGCAAATCCGCCTCCCGTAATATGGACCATCCCTCTGATGTCGAATCCACCCAGAATTGGTAGAACGGAGGCGGCATAGCAGCGGTGCGGTTCAAGAAGTTCGGTTCCGAGGTCTCTTCCGAGGTCCGGGTGGACCTCATGGAGGGAAAGCCGCCCATCCTCGAGGAGGACCTTGCGTGCCAGGGAATATCCGTTGGTGTGAAGTCCGGAAGAACCCAACCCGATGATAACGTCGCCATCACCGATGGTTTTCCCGGTGATGAGATCGTTGCGGCCCACCACTCCGACAATGGTCCCGGCCAGATCGTACTCCCCTTCCGCGTAAAAGCCGGGCATCTCGGCCGTCTCACCACCTAAAAGGGCGCAACCGGCGGCCCGGCAGGCCGCGGCCATGCCGCTGACTATCTCTCCGACTGTGTCGGGGTTAAGCCGCCCCGTCGCCAGGTAATCCATGAAGAAGATGGAACGGGCGCCCTGAACCAGGATGTCGTTTACACAGTGGTTTACCAGATCAATGCCGACGGATCCATGCCGGTTAAGAAGAAAGGCCAGTTTGAGCTTGGTGCCGACACCATCTACGCTGGATACCAGAACGGCATCGGGGGGGAAACCCTCGGTGGAAAAGAGACCGCCAAACCCCCCGATTCCCCCGAGCACCGAGGGGCCATGGGTGGAATTAACGGCAGAAGAGATGAGCTTCTTGGCCTCATTGGCTGCTGCTATATCTACTCCGGCATCGGAGTATCGGGTTGTTTTCATATGATGCGCCCAACCCCCAAAGAGAAATCCACTGGGCCGGAAAAGGCAAGAACTTAAGGAAAAAATCCGGCAAAAACCCTGTTAATAAGAGCGAAAGTCAAGTTAACGCATATTATCTTGAGTGTCAATTATGATAGGATCGTAAAAAGTCCATCCATGGCTTTTTACTTAACGTGGCCAGGTTAGTTCTTGGCCTTGGCCGCGATCTTGGCCCAGGAATCCCGAAGAGGCACAATCCTGTTGAACACCGGTCGGTGCGCGGTGTGATCCTCCGGATCAGCGCAAAAGTATCCGGTGCGTTCGAACTGAAATCTCTCTCCGGGACCGGCATCCCGCAGGCTGGGCTCCACCTTGGCGCCGGCCACCACCAGTGAGCAGGGATTGAGGTGCGAAATAAAATCTGAGTCCTTGCCGCCGTCAGGGTTCGGGTCAATGAAAAGCCGGTCGTAGAGCCGCACCTCGGCGCTAATGGAGTTGGAGGCCGATACCCAGTGGATGGTCCCCTTCACCTTGCGGCCGTCGGGCGCGTCACCTCCCCGTGTATCGGGGTCGTAACGGCAGTGCACCTCCATGATCTCGCCCTGCTCATTTTTCTTCACGTCCACACAGGTGACCATGTAGGCCCATCGCAGACGCACCTCCCTGCCAGGCGCCAGCCGGAAGAATTTGCGTGGCGGGTTCTCCATAAAATCTCCCCGTTCGATGTATAGCTCCCGGCTGAAAGGAACCTTGCGGTATCCCATCTTGGGAGGATTGTCAGGAAAATATGGCGCCTCGAATTCCTCCACCTGCCCTTCAGGATAGTTGACGATCACCATCTTCAGCGGATCGAGGACCCCCATGACCCGCGGCGTCCTGGTGTTGAGATCTTCGCGGATGCTGTGCTCCAGCAACGCCACATCCACCGTGCTGTTTGCCTTTGCCACCCCGATACGATCGCAAAAGTTCCGTATGACCTCGGGTGTTACCCCCCTACGCCTCAGACCCGCAATGGTTGGCAGTCGTGGGTCGTCCCAGCCGGAGACATGCCCGGCATCCACCAGTTCGGAGAGCTTACGCTTGCTCATCACCGTATAGCTGAGGTTCAGCCGGGCGAACTCAATCTGCCGTGGGTGACACGGCGCCGGAACGTTGTTCAGAATCCAGTCGTAAATCTCGCGGTTGTTTTCAAATTCCAACGTGCAGATAGAGTGGGTAATGCCCTCGATCGCGTCGGAAAGACAGTGGGCAAAATCGTACATGGGGTAAATGCACCATGTATCGCCTGTACGATAGTGGCGTACGTGACGAATGCGATACAAAAGCGGGTCACGCATCTTCATGTTGGCCATAGTCATGTCTATCTTGGCGCGAAGGACATGCTGCCCGTCGGCGAACTCACCCCCGCGCATGCGCTCGAACAGGTCGAGGTTCTCCTCGACTGAACGGTTACGGTAGGGGCTGTCGGTCCCCGGATGGGTTACAGTACCCCTGTATCTGCGGATTTCTTCTTCGGAGAGACTGCAAACGTAGGCATTGCCCGCTTTTATGAGCGCGACGGCGAATCCATAGAGCTGCTCGAAATAGTCGGACGCGTGATAAAGGTCATCGCCCCAGTCCAGGCCCAGCCACCTGACATCCAGCTTGATGGACTCCACATACTCCATGTCCTCCGTCTCCGGGTTGCTATCGTCGAAACGGAGATGGCACCGGCCGCCGGGGATCTCAGCTGCCAGGCCGAAATTCAGGAAGATACTCTTTGCATGACCGATGTGAAGGTAGCCGTTGGGTTCGGGAGGAAACCGGGTAACCACGGTATCGTGCTTTCCCGAGGCCAGGTCATCGGCAATGATCCGGCGAATGAAATCAAGACCGGCTGTCTTTGGGGCGTCGGTACTCATGAAAATTCCTTCCGTCTACAGCTGCGGGCCAAGACAAGGTTGATAGGGTCGTAAAAAGTCCATCAATGGCTTTTTACTCGACGGAAAGCGAAAAATGTCATCAAGGTTGGAGACCCGGCAATGGGGCTGTTCCGTTTGGTAATAATTACATCAACCGGAAAACTAGTGCAAGATACCTTTGCCTTCGGGCATGAGCAGGCGGAGCACATCGCAGTGTGGTATGATCGTAGAGATGGGGAGGGCAAGAAAAGCGGTTTACAACCTTTTGGCAACGAGGGCCTCGTAAACCGAAGGCCAGTTTTTCCTTAAGCTCTCATTTGAGAAAAAGATGGATGAACAGGTCTGGCAGTAGAACCAGTCCTGTTCACGTGATTTTACGCTTGATATTTCCTGCCCACAGTTGGGACAATCCATAACGATTTTCATACCGGGATCCTCCTCAAAGTTTAGGACGCCTTCAATTTCTGCACAGAAATAAAGCAAATACCTTGCCGATTCATTATGTTGTTGCTTTTAAAGGGATATTTTTAGATTTGGTACCGAGAGCATAACCGAACTTGGGAAATATTTTTCATCTTAAGGGTATTTTTCAACCTAATTTAGCCCAATAAGGGAATAGCCAAAATGGTGCTCCCACCCCTGTCTCTGGCACCTTTTCCTAAAAGCAGGGTCTAGGATCTAGCTATTTTATCACGTTGAACATTGAACCTTGAACGTTGGTATCCATCCCTGTCTCTGGCACCTTTTCCTAAAAGCAGGGTCTAGGATCCTGGGTCTGGGTGTCTAGGAAACTTCGACCTGTCACGTCGTGGCTCAGGGAACGAAGACGGAAGCCTTTGGATCATCCTGGAAATGAGTACCTGAAGTATGACCAGATTTTGTGAAAAGCTAATTTAACACAGTCACGCCATTGGCGTGATGCGGCCTACCATCGAGCCGCCTTTGCCTGTCCTGAGCAAACGTCAGTGCGTCGAAGGGCGTAACTCTGCGTTACAGCTCTAAAACACAGGTTTTATCGCAGAGGGCCGCAGAGGGCGCCACTCTCAGGCGCTGCCGCAAAGGACCGCGAAGTTAACGAAGTTTCGCGAAGTTAAAAACCAGGACCTTATGGTTTATAGGTCTCCTCTGTTAAACCCTCTTTTAAAACCCTTCTGTGGTGTGACCTACAAGTGGTCACGCTGTGGTAAATTAGCTTTTGACCTTTTCAGCTCCGCATGAGATTGCCGCGTCACTCTCGTCTCCCTCGACGTTCCTCGCAATGACTTCGCTGGTCATTGAACATTGAACTTTGAACGTTCTTTACCCCGTTGAACATTGAACTTTGAACGTTGGTATCCATCCCTGTCTCTGACACAGGGGGGTCAGGGGGAGAAGTCCCGCGACCGGCGCTGGAAATTGGCCAGCGTCAATGCTGTCAGGGCCGTCCGCTCCATGAGCGACTCCTTGAAGATAAATTCATCGTGGGTATGATCCTTGTCTCCCACCGGCCCCAGGCCGTCCAGGGCAGGAACACCTTCATCGGTCAGGAAATTCATGTCGGAGGTGCCCCCCCTTTTCTCAAAGCGTGCCGCCTGCCCCAGATCATCGGCCGACTCTGACACCAGGGTCAAAAGAGCATCCTGGCCGTCAACCGTTCGGCTGGCGGGCCTCCGGTGGTGGCACCTGAGCTCAACGGAACACCCGGGAGTCATAGCCTTCTCCGCGAGTTCCTCGATCCGCCCCACAGCCTGTTTTTCTGCCTCCATGTCCCAGAAACGCGTTTCGAAATACGCCTCCGCGTAATCGGGAACTATATTGGTGACCATTCCCCCTGACATACGCCCCACATTGACCGAGATCTCCGCATCGATATTATTAAGGTCTTCCAGCGCCAGGACCATTCGGGACAACTCCACGAGGGCGCTGGCTTTGGGTCCACCCTTGACCCCGGCATGGCGAGCCTGCCCGGTCACCTTGAGCTTATACCGCCTGATCCCCCGGCGGAGGTTAACTATCTCCCCCTGAAGGCCGCCACACTCGAAGACCAGGCCACAGGCAGCCCCCTGTGCCATTTCCCTGATAAGCGCCTCAGAGTAGGGGGAACCTGTTTCCTCATCCCCGTTTATCATGCAGCGCACCGGGATGTCTGACAGGCAGCCCAGGCCATCCAGTACCCGCAGGGCAAAGACCAACACAGCTATCCCACCCTTCATGTCGGCGACGCCGGGCCCCTGAAACCTGTTCCCGAGGTCGGAAAATTTCTGGAATGGGGAATCGGGTGGAAAGACCGTGTCAAGGTGGCCGACAAGCACTACGGGGCTGCCATTTTCCGAACAGTTGCTGAAGAGGTGGTGGTTGACACCGTTCCTGTCGACAACAACCCTATGTCCCAGGCTGTCGGGCATGAGATCTACGACCATCTCGCCAATACGGTTGATCCCATCGGGATTGCTGGAATGGCTGTTGATATCGACAGCGGATTTAAGAAAGCTGAAGATCTCCTCCCGGAAATCTTCGGTCGCTGCCGCGATACGTGATGCCTGTAAGTTCAGATCTCTTTTTTCTTCCATCAGAGCAGGATATCCCCGCAGGTTTCGGCGACCCTCTCAACTCCCTCTTTCAAGGCTTCCCTCATCTTTTCAGGGCTGGATGATGCCGCGATGACCCTTCCCAGAAATCCTCCGGAGTGGAGCCGGACACCTGCGCCCACGTAATCCATCACAATGTAGTTTTCCTCGATTGATCCGTTGGCGGCCCTGGCGAAAAACTCCGGCTGGTCCATTGGAAGAGGAAGATCGGCCGTGACCACGACGTCCCGGGATACTTTGAAATTGTAGGTCCCCCAGCACAGCCCCTCCCTTCTGGAATCCATCTCAAGGACCCCATCCGGGAACTTCCCGTCCACCACCGCGTAAAATTCCAATTCCGGGAAATAGGGGTGGCCGGGAAGATGGTGTTTCATGGTAAGCGTTGTCTCCATTGTGGTCCCCTGCTTTCGGGCATTGATCTCAATAAAATAGATGCGGCCGCTTTGGTCCACAATGTAGTCGCAACCGAAGGCTCCCCTGTATCCGAGCCCGCCCAGGTGGTGCCCCAGTGCCCTGGTCATCTCCTTAAGATCCTCCACACACCTACTGGAGAGTACCGTGGGATAGGTTGACCCTTTGAACCTGGTCCCTTCAATATTCTGATCCGCTACGGAGGCAATGTACACATCCTCCGGCCCCGCGATGATCCCGAGAACGGTGGGATCATATTCATGATCCACAAAATGGGTCACGAGTAGGTGACCATTGGTACCTTTGAATCGCACCCTTATTTCCGCAGCGTTTGAAGCGACTATTGAATTGGCCCCTGCCGCGCTGTACTCCTCGGATACAAAGGCCCTCTGGCCGTTGCTGAAAAAGCCCTCTGCAATTCCGACGGCTTCATCCAGGGATCGGGAAATCCCACCGGAAGGGACAGGGATACCCAGTTGTATGGCCATCCCATATTGTGTCAGTTTACTGTTGAATGTCAGGGCGAGATCGGGGGCCGGCCCCAGGATTTTCACCTTCCTCCCGTCGGCAAATGCCAACTCGGGTCTCGACTCGAACATGTTGACAAAAAGCTCTCCCTGAGCATCTATCAGCCTGTCCACGAGAGCAAGAACACGCCGGTCCCGGCTAACCTCTTCAGCGAACCGCCCGGCAGTGATCCGGATGTTGTGGAGCAGGCCGGACCTCTCCCGGGCCTCGCGGGCCGCGGAATTAACCACGATGGTGTTACCCTCAGGATACCTTGAAAGAACATCAGGCACCACGGCTATGAAGTCCGCGGGTTTCCCGCTGCGGATCTCCACGGGTCCGCGCATGAAGCGATTCAGGTCTATCGCTTTGATTTCACCGATATAAAGGAAGTAATATTTTTTCGGATCGAGCGCTATTCCAGCTGAGAATGGATCGTCCATGGCCGCAGATCATCCCCCCTCGGTCCGGCTAGTGGCCCTGTTGATTGATTGGAGGAACAACCAGGCAAGGAATCCGTATCCTTTTCAACACCTTTGTGGCAACGCTGCCCATAAAGGTATGCTCGGTAAACCCCTTCGCATGGGATCCAATTACAAGCATATCGGGTTTCAGCGCTCCGACCATATTGAGAATCTGGATGGCCGGGTCCCCATCAAAAACGTGAAGGGCCGCTATCATTTCTTCCGTGTATCTGTCCCTCTCCTGAATAATCTGATCCTTCAGACCCTTGATCTTCTGCCGGATCAGAACCGTGGTCTCGTCCCTCTTCTCCTTCATGAGACGGGCAAATTTTTCTTCACCGATGAAGGAGGCGATGGGGATCGCCATGGCCGCGTCGAAACCGGGGATGACATGAAGCAGATGCACCTTGGCGTCGTGGGACCAGGCTTCCCGGAACGCGGCCATCAGAACAACTTTCGAGGCCTCAGTGAGGCTGACGGCACAAAGAATTGTTTTGACCGGGGTACTCATACAGATTCCTCACTTTCACTGATGCCCACCGAAGGCCGGTACACGGTCCGGGGTTCCGGAAGCGGGTCTCCTTCTCCACTGGTTAAACAGGATCAGGCCGAAGAGGGCGACACCTGCCACGTACATGACATACTCGTTCCCGAAACCGACAAACTGGGCCGAATAGTGCGGCTGCATGAGTATAAAGGTTACCAACAGGAGAAAAGGCAGCTCGTACCACCTGTTTTTGTTCATGAGCCAGCCCTGGGTGGCCGAGGCAAAGGCAAAGTTACCCACGCATGCCATGGTAAAAATCAGCCCGGCCAGCCACCAGCTGTTGATGCCATCGAGGATAAGATCATGGTTGAAGATAAACATGAAGGCTATCATGGCGGTCCTGATGTCGTACATGAACCCCTGAATACCCGTGGCTATGGGGGGTGATTTGGCCAATGCCGCGGCGGCATAGGCCGCCAGTCCGACAGGCGGCGTATCATCGGCCAGGATACCAAAGTAAAAGCAGAACAGGTGTGCCGCCATGAGGGGAATGATAAACCCGTTGGACATCCCCACGCTGACAAGGACAGGCGCCGTTAATGCCGCCATGACAATGTAGGTTGCAGTGGTGGGAAGCCCCATCCCCAACAGGAGACTGGCTATGGCGGTAATGACTACGAGAGCGAAGATGTTCCCCCGGGCCAGGAATTCCACCATGTCGGCGATAATGCCGCCGATTCCCATGGTCACCACACCGACGATTATGCCGGCGGCAGCGGTGGCTATGGCCACAGTGACCATGTTCCGTCCCCCCGCGGACATGGCCTCGACAATATTTTTCAGGCCTTCCCTAAACGCAGGCGCTATGGGCTCTTTATTCCAGTAGCTCCTGATGGGACCCTGCAGGATCATGACAAATAACATGGCGATTATGGCCCTGAAGGCCGAAAGCTCAGGCGAGTGTCTGGGCACAACCAACTCCCATACGAGCACCCCGATGGGAAAAAGGTAGTGAAGTCCACCCTTCAGAACTCTGAAAAAATGAGGGATTTCCTCCTTGGTAAGACCCCTGAGGCCAAGTTTTGAGGCCTCTACGTGGGCGATGAAAAACAGGGTCGCATAGGAGACGAAGGCAGGAATGGCCGCCGCCTTGATGACATCCAGGTATGAAACACCGAGGTACTCTGCAATAATGAACGCGGCAGCGCCCATTATTGGTGGGGCAAGCTGTCCGTCGGTACTGGCAGCCACCTCGATAGCCGCGGCCTTTGTCGCAGGGTAGCCCACCTTCTTCATAAGCGGGATGGTAAAGGTTCCCGTGGTCACGATATTGGCGATGGATGACCCGGAGATCAGCCCCGTCAGGCCGGACCCGACAATGGCTGCCTTGGCGGGCCCACCTTTAAACCTTCCCAGCAGGCTCAGGGCCAGTTCGATGAAGAACTTCCCTCCCCCGGCCCGGTCGAGCATGGTCCCGAAGAGGACGAAAAGGAACACGATGGTAGCGGAGACATCGAGAGGGATACCGTATATCCCCTCGGTCTGCATGGTAATTTTCCCGACATATTTGGCGATGGAGGAACTCTTGAACGCCATGAACTCCGGCATATTCGCAGCGAAGAAAACGTACAGGGTGAAGAGCCCCGAGATAGCCGTCAGGGCAGGCCCTATGACCCTCCGCGCCGCCTCCAGGAGAAGAATGACCAGGGCGAATCCTATGAAAACGTCGCGGAATATGGGGGCACCCATTCTCAACGACATTCCCGTGTAATCGATGAGTATGTACACCGAGGCCAGACAGGCCAGGACAGCCAGAACATAATCAGAAATTGGGATGGTGGTCCTCGAGGACAGGAAGGAAAAAACCCCTTTCCGGGGCTTCTTCAGTGCGGGGTAGCTCAAAAAAGCGATGAGCATGGCGAAACCGAGGTGTATGGCCCTTATATAGACCGTGTCAAGCAACCACCAGCTTGCTATTGAAAGCTGGAAAAGGCACCAGATGAAGGCGATGGTCGGGACAACATACTTTGAGAACCCGGACAGATACCGATAACTGCCTTCCTCCTCGGCGGCGATCCGCATGGCATCTTCGACATCCCCCACGAGGGATTTATCCTCTAATACGGAAACGGCCCCCTCCTTCTTCGCCTCCTCCCGGGTTTCTTCCGGTCGTTCGTCCATAGCCATACTTTGATCTCCCGGCCTAAAGTGCTTCCCACCTCCCACAGCGCATCGGGACCACTTTTTTCAATTACATGGTTACAGGGTATAGCCGGGCTGCGGGGAATTCCCCGCAGCCCGAAAAGGACTACTTCATCATGCCGGTTTCTCTATAATACTTCATGGCGCCCTTGTGGATCGGAGCGGACATACCTTCCAGCATGTTCTTCTTGGTCAGGACGGAGTAGGCAGGGTGCAGTTTCTTGAATGAGTCAAGATTATCGAAGACCTCCTTGGTGACGGCATAGACTGCCTTCGCCGACACCTTCTTTGACGTAAGGAAAGTTGCCTTCACACCGAAGGTGGGTACGTCTTCCGTGTTGGCGGCTCCCGGGTAGAACTTGATGGGTATCTTGCTGGCCGCATAGTAGGGGAACTTCTTGTAAAAGGAATCGGGCATAACGATGGAGATGAACTTGACTTTCCTCGTCCCGCTGGTCGCCTCCTTAAAGGCGCCGGAGGGGTGGCCCACAGTGTAGAAGAAGGCGTCGATGCGGCCGTCCTGGAGCATCCCGGGGGCCTCGGCGGCCTTCAGACTCTCGGCCTTGATGTCCTTCTTCCAATCGAGCCCGACGGCGGCGAGCGCGTCGATGGAATTCTGTCTTTGTCCGGAACCGGGGTTGCCGATGTTGACCTCATGGCCCCTCAGGTCCTGGATAGAATTAATCCCGGTGTCAACCGCCACGCAGAGGGTTATGCTCTCAGGGTGTATGGTAAAAATCGCTCTCAGGTCCTTCTGGGGGTTTCCCTTCCACTCGGCAAGGCCGTTATATGCCTGGTACTGGCGGTCCGACTGGACGATCCCGAAGTCCAGATCGCCGGACATAACGGCGTTGACATTGTACACTGACCCGCCCGTGGACTCGACGGTGAAGCGCATCCCGTACTCGGCTCTCTTCTTGTTGACCATTCTGGCAATGGCGCCGCCCGTCGGGTAGTAAACACCCGTCACGCCGCCCGTCCCAATGGTGTAGAACTGGATATTGGACTTGGCCATGGCGGGTGTCGGGCCGATCCCGATCACCATCATTGACAGAGCAACAACTGCAACAACAAACAGGGTACCTTTTCTCATCTTCTCCTCCTTCGTTTTAAGATAACCTCGCAAAAAGCAGCTATCCCCACCTCCGCGAGTCGGGGAGGCGCAATTTCTCCCGGTCCTCCCCCATATTATATTGACCCAATACTTCTAAACGTCCCTTCCATTAAGAAAAGACCAACACCCCCTTTCGCATGGGAAACACCCCGGACTCCGGGCAATAAAAGCGGTCCTAACCATCCCAGTAAACACCCCGGGAAGCCCAGGATCCCTCCATCTCTTTTAAAGTTTCCATTGTCATCGGCCTATTCTTGAAAGCGATTGCGGTCACCAAAGCATTGACCAGGCTCAACGCCGCGGTAAACGACTCCATGAAGGAATCCACCTCGAAGGGGACCGTTAGAGTCCATTGCGCGGAAGCGGCAAGCGGGGAAAGGTCACTGTCGGTGACGGCAACAACCTCAGCTCCCATCTCGCTTGCATACCGAACAACATCAACGGTCACTTTAGTATAGCGTGGGAAGGAAAAGCATACCACAACATCATCGGGACCCATGTCCCTGATCTGCTCCCACATCTCCCCTGTGCCGGGCGAAAGATGAACGACCTTCCGGGACAGGAAACGAAGGGCGCTCACCAGGAACACTGCCAGGCAGTTGGCGGACCGCAATCCGATGACGAAAACCCTACCTGCATTATCCAGGGAGTCCGCGGCCCCGGCGAAGACCGCGGGATCAATATCCCGAAGGGCGCTCCGGAGGTTGGCCACATCCCGCAGGAGAACATTTGCAAAAACATCCTCGACGGTTTCGACTTCCCCCGCGGTTGCATCCAGGCGATCAACAGTCGAGAGCCGGTCCTGTACAACACGCCGAAGCTTCCGCCGAAGATCAGGATATCCATCAAATCCAAGGGCTTGGGCCATACGAACAATGGAGGTATCGCTGATATTCAGCCTCAGGGCAAGGCGAGAGGCGGTAAGGAAGACGGCCTCTTCCGGATACTTCAGGATAAACTCAAGAACCCGCTTCTGGGTTGGGGTAAGGTCCTCCCGTTTAACGTCGAAAATCTCCTTGAGATTGAGCAAGGTTTCCACCTTTGCGGCAAGATAGTGCAGAATTTATTGCAATTTAGCATAGCTCGGCAATATTTTCAACATTTTTCCAGTTTCCAGCTATTTTTCCCCGTTGGACCCATCTTTGTCCTGCGGACTGCGCCAGTTTACCACGCCATAGCCAAAAGCGACGGCGGGTGGCAAGCATTGGACTCTGGACTCTGGACTCTGGACTCTGGAACGGTGCCGTTTCAAAAAAAAGGCGGTCCCCTGAGGAAACCGCCTGGTAATGTTTTTTGGTTATGGAACCTATCGGCCTTCTTCAACCAGTTTTTTCAGTTTTTCCGTCAGGGCCCGCACCTCAGCCCCAACCTTGTTTGCCATGTCTTCCACTGACCGATCGATCTCAATCCCCTTTTTCCGCGACTGGACCAAGGAACGGTCCACCTCTTTCATAAATGCCTCAAGCGCCTCAACTTTCTCCGAGAGGGTGTCAAGAATGACTTTCGAATCCGCAAAGGACTTCCTAAGGGCTTTCAGGTCCGTCTCCATCTGGTGGAGCTTTTTTTGGGTCTCAACGGAGATCTCCGGTTTTTGCCCAGCGCTCCGCTCCAGGGCCGCGATCCGGACCTCCTGTTTGTTCAGCCTGCCCGTGACGGACTCCACATCCACGGCTGTAGCACAGCCCGCAAACAGTACCGCCGCCAAGGCTACCGGGAAAAAAGCGGTTATCCTCATTATTTCACCCAATTATGATGACTTCGCAAAAAGTCATCAATGGACTTTTTACGACCCTATCACTTACGGAAGCGCAAGAACCTAGCGGACAAAAATGTGTGCTCTCCTGTTCTGGCTCCACGCATTCTCGTTGTGCCCAAAAGCGAAGGGGCGATCCTCACCGTAGCTGATCGTCTGGATCCTGGATGCATCCACGCCCAGAGATACGAGGTAATTTTTAGTGCTGTTGGCGCGACGCTCACCCAATCCCAGGTTGTACTCCCTCGTGCCGCGCTCGTCACAGTGTCCTTCAATAAGGATCTGCGCATCGGAATTTTCGCTCAGCACATCGGCATCGGCCGAAAGGATCTTCCTGGCCTCGGGCGACAGGGCATAGACATCGAAGGCAAAGAAAACATCATCAAGCTGGACCTTTTTTGCAATTGTCACCGGGGCCTCGGCTGGTTTTATTGTCGGCTGGACCGGAGCTTCAGGCTGCGGAGCCGGCGGCTGGTAGGTCTCAACCGGGGGCTGCTCAGGAGCCGTCACCGCCGGTTGCGGTTCCATCGGAGATTTTTTGGAACAGCCACCGATAACTACGAGAGCCAAAACACTTACGAATATAACCGGAACCAAAATTCTGCTCTTCTTAAGGATCACAATCCACCTCCCGAGAAAACGACATTATTGACTTTTTATCCAGCGGCCATCCCCCTGGATGAACCTAATGACTAGAGGACCTTATGTAGTTGCAAGCAACCGGTATGGTCAGTACCGTCAAAAGCCCGAGATGCCGATATAACGGAAAAATATACAGTATCAACCGCTGGTTGTAAACCGAATAGGGGCCCGGGCCAATGCCGTCGCAGGGCTCGAAAAAGCGGGACCTTACCTGGGCGACCAGGAAGGAGAGGTCTTGTCGCCCCTGCCTGAGGTGATTCTTATCTCCTTTCGTCCTTCCCTGTCCACAACGTAAAGCTGGTAGGTACCGCTCCGGTTGGAAGAGAAAATTATGAACCTGCCATCCGGTGCCCATGACGGGTCCTCATTGTTTCCCGCCTCTCCAACCAGAGGACGGGATTCAAGGGTATCGGGATCAACCAGGAATATGCCGAATCCTCCATTCACACGGGATGCATAGGCGATAAATTTACCGTCAGGCGACCATGCGGGGGAAGCGTTGTAGGACCCCTCATAGGTGACCCTCATGGGATCTGATCCGTCCGCGTTCATTGTAAATATCTGGGGAGAACCGTAACGGTCAGAAACGAAGGCTATACGTTTTCCGTCGGGTGACCACGTGGGTGATGCCTCGACGCTGCGAAGTCTGGTCAGGCGAACGCGGTTCCCGCCGTTCCTGTCCGATCGGTAGATATCCGGATTTCCATTTACAGAGGACATGAAGGCGATGTAACGTCCATCTGGAGAAAAACTTACGCCCACATCAACCCCGGACCCCAGGGTAAGGCGCCTCTCCTGTCCGCCGAAGGCCCTGGAAAAAAGGTCAGGGGCTCCTTTCTTGTAGGAAGTATAGACCAGTCCTCTGCGGTCCGGCCACCAGGCCGGTGACAGGTTGAGAAACCCATTGTGAACCACCCTCTCGACGTTGGCCCCATCGAAATCCATTCGATAGATATCCTTTCCCCTACTGCCGGCCTTAACGTAAAGCACCGAGGTCAGGAAGATCCCATCCTCGCCGGTTATTTTCTTCATTACGGCGTTGGTAAACAGGTGGACCATACGTCGGACCTGCGCCGGTTTTCCCTTCCACCTTTTTGCGATCAGCTCTTTTTTCTGGAATACGTCGTACAGGTGGAACTCCAGTTCCACGTTCCCATTTTCCATGACAGCGTAACCTGTCTTAATAAGAGCCTCTGCGTTAATCAACTCCCAATCGTCGAAACCAAAAGTTTTCGGGCGAATTCCGCTGTTCTCCTCATCCTCGAGGTAAAGAACAGGATCGAGGACTCTGAAGACACTGGAAAAGTTCAGGTCCCCCGCCAAAACTTCCCGAACCTCCCCGGATATGCGGGGATGGGGGGCCGTGCCTTCCAGAGGGATGGGGACGGGTATGGCGATGGGCAGAAGCCTCATGGAAGGGGCGTATATGTCGAGGTATACCTTTCCCCATGAGGGCGAAGGGATGGCCGCCCAGAGGATAAAACAGAGCACCGCCACCTTCCCGACGATATTTTTCATAGCTGTTTTCCCTTCACATTGCATTATTAGTAAGGTCGTAAAAAATCCAATATTATTGGGTCATCACAATAATGCATACCTGGGTTAATACCGGGATAGAAAAAAACCTTTAACACAGGGTACACAGAGTACACAGGGTTTCACAGAGTTTTGCAAATTAGTTTCTTTGTCAAACCCTCTTTAAACACCCTGTGGAGCAGTCTGTGAAAGGCTGCGCCGTGTTAAAAGCTTTTGACCCTGGCTCAACTGGCGCAGTTCTACTGGATTGCTTCACAAATTTATCAGTTCGCAATGACATAAAAACAAAGGTACCCTTTAGCCGGATGAACCCATTATTTAAACCCATGGGTTACTTGGGGACCCTGAAGTTGATCCCCACCTTCAGCGACTCTTTCCCGAGACCCTCCGGCAGTGGCGGCAGGGGGCTTGCCCTGCCGATAGCCCTCAGGGCGGACTGGTCGTAGTAGATATTCCCTGACTCCTTTTCGACCCACCGGGATTCGATGACACCCGTAGCGGAAATTCGGATGCCCACCACCGTCAGGAGGTTGTTCTCCTTTGCAGCCACTCCCCTTGGAAGAACCCAGGCGGCGTGGATTTTGGCCACTACCCTGTCATAATAGGCTTTAAACCGGATATCGGCAGACCCTCCCCCTGTCCCCGCGATCGGAGGTCCGGTCGATATTCTTCCGACAGTGGATTCGGCCGGTCGGTCCCTGTTTTCCACCGAAGACGGTGCAGAGGTTTTTGTCATCCCCTCGGCCCTGAACGACTCATACAGGCGGGCTGCCTCTTCCTCAAGATTTTTAAGCTTTTTTTGCCGCTCCATACGTGCCGTCTCATCCCCCGGAGCGGGTTCAGGGGGTCGAATAACTGTGGGCGGTTCCTTCTCCGCAGCCTGGACAGACCTGGCCGGAGGATGAGCGATTTCCCGTTTTACAGCAGGTCTGTCCGTCCGAACAACAGGTACGGGGGCCTTGACCTTTACGCGTTTGCCGACGGAAGAGGGGGGCAGCGTCACGAGGTCCACGGTATAGGCTGGAGTATAAGACTTGACCGGTACGTGGAAGAGAACGGCCGTTCCCGCCAGGGCCAGGAGAACGACATGCACCGAAAGTGAAAGGATAAAAAATTTCCTGAACGCCGGGTCGCGCAGGGGGCGTAGGGAAACGTCATCCGGAGGAATGAAAAATGCCGTGTTCAGGACCATGCTCCCATGTTGACAGGGTCGTAAAAAGTCCATGCGTGGCTTTTTACTCAACGGAAAGCGAAAAATGTCATTTTCACTTTCCTCTCAAATCTTCGATTTGCGCACCCTCAAGTGGGCGCAATGATGATTTCTTACGAAGTCATCATTGTTCAATCCCGAAGGGGTTCCGTTACGAGCCCGACCCTTTCGACACCGGCGGCTTTGAGGGCCGCCATGGCAGAGATGATCGTTCCATACGAGATCCTGGAATCCCCCCTGATATAAACGGGTCTGCCGCCCAATTCAGAGAGAAGAGTGGGCGCTCTGAGTCGGAACTGTTTGATAGTGAAGGCGTGCCGGTTGAGATGGATCATTCCATCCCTGTCCACGGTTATGGTCACCGCCTTCTCGCTTTTATTGAGGGGCGCCGTTCCGGCGGTTGGAAGCTGGACATCGATCCCCGACTGAAGCATCGGCGCCGTTACCATGAAGACTATCAGCAGGACCAGCATCACATCCACGAGGGGGGTAACGTTGATCTCCGACATCATCTTGCGGTCCGCACCGCCGTTAAGGGCCATTCCCGGTTCCTCTGAGTATTCATAGGGTCGTAAAAAGTCCATTCATGGCTTTTTACTTAACGGAAAGCGAAAAATGTCATTTTCTCTTTCCTTACAAATCTTCGATTTGTGCGCCCCTAAGTGGGCGCGTTGATGACTTCTTTGCGAAGTCATCAACATTATCTCCTGAAATGCCGTTCCACAATATTGAGAAATTCAGCGGTGAAGGTCTTCATGTCGTTGTCCAGAATACGGATCCGCTGGATGAAGTAATTATACCCGACAACCGCCGGGATAGCGGCGGCAAGTCCGCCGGCCGTCGCCACGAGGGCCTCCGAGATCCCGGGTGCAACGGAGACCAGGCTGGCGCTGCCCGCCAGTCCGATTACCCTGAAGGCCGTCATGATCCCCCATACTGTCCCGAAGAGACCGATAAAAGGAGCGGTTCCACCGGTTGTGGCCAGGAAGGGCAATGCTTTTTCCAGCCGGGTTAGTTCCGTTTCTGATGCCTTGGACATGGCCCGGGATATGTTCTCGATCCCGAACACTTCCGTGGAGATAGAGGAGGGGTCGTCCGTAAAGGTTGCGGGATTTTCGGATTTGCACTTGGAAACCCTTATCAGCTCAATATAGCCGGCCCTGAAGATTGAAGCCACGGGAGATAAATTCAACCCATCCGCCGCCTCGTGGATAACACTGAGCCTCTGCTGCCGCAGAAAAAGCTGGTTGAATCTCCTGTCCTCCGCCTGGGCACGTTTGAACATCCGCAACTTGTAAAAAATAATGGCCCAGGTCATCATCGACATGAAGAGGAGGATCAGGAGAACTCCCTTGACCATCCAGCCCGCCCTCAGAACCATGCCGAATACGCCGAATTGGACCTCCTGGCCCGGTTGGGAGAGGAGCAAAGGCGCCAGAAAAAAAGAGTTTATCAAATTCAGAACCTCCATTTTTATAGGGTCGTAAAAAGTCCATCCATGGCTTTTTACTCAACGGAAAGCGAAAAATGTCATTTTCACTTCCCTCACAAATCTTCGATTTGAGCGCCCCTAAGCGGGCGCTTTGATG
>JAADHJ010000021.1 GCA_013151915.1 Deltaproteobacteria bacterium | reverse complement strand
CCTGTCGAAGGGCGGCCCTCTGCGATAAAACCTGTGCTTTATTTAGAGCTGTAATGCAGAGTTTCGCAAAGAAGTCAGGTGAGGGGAATATTTTTTTGATTTAACCCTGCCTGCCGGCCGTAGCTTCAGCGACGGCTGGTGAAACTCTGTGCACCCTGTGTTAAGTCAGCTTTTCACAAAATCCGGTCTTCATCCAGGTACTCATTTCCAGGATGACCCGAAATCTTAAACCCGTTAAGAATTTTGCCTTAACTCTGTGTAGCCTGCTTAACCCCGTGTACTCTGTGTTAAATTGTCTTTTTACCCGATCTGGTATTCATTCAGGTACGCATTTTCAGGATGACCCATATGTTTTGACAATGTTATTCAACTTCAAAATTTTCAGATTTGAAGTTACTGTAATATCTGCCATTTTGCGATGTAAACTTAAGAACACAATAATCGGGATCGGTTACACCCTTTGAATAGTACATTTCATCGCCATCATTCCATATCATCTTTTTCGTTTTGCTGTCTTGAAGGACTTCCATTGTTCCTTTAAGCATAACACCCCTGAAAAACCTTTTGTCAAAAAAATATATACAGGCTTTTGGATTTTCAGAATATTGTTTTACTCTCATTGAAGATGTGTTTGTCGTGAAAAATATATGTTTTATACCTTCTCTTTTTCGTGGTGGAAGCATAGCTTTTGTGTTGGGAAAACCAGATTCATCTACAGAGCTGATTATAGAAACGGTGGTTTTATCAATCATATTTCCGATTGTTTTTTCTGGATCTCTCATTTTATTTCACCTTTCTTGAATCTATTGTTTTGGATCATCCTGGAAATGAGTACCTGGATGAGGACCATACCCCACCATTTGTCATCGTGCCTGTCCCGCCATCTTGTCCGTCGTAGCCAGGAAGGCGAAGTCGGAAGCTCGAAGAGCAACGGCGGAAGCTGTAACCCATGCGACCTGTCCGCCATAGCCCGTAGGGCGACGGCGGAAGTCAGCTCCGCCCGGGATTGCCGCGTCACTCTCGTCTCCCTCGATGCTCCTCGCAATGACAGCAAAATAATAATATAAGGTACGCATTAACCAGATGAACCATTGTTTTTATTCTCATTACAAAAATTACCATGGGCGTTCTGGAAGGAATCAACAACCTGGTACGGGCCGCCGATTTTACTAATATTATCACGGGTTAGAGTTTGCGGATTGGCACGAGTTAATTTAAGATCGTAAAATATATACTTATAAGTGAATCTAAATGCTCGTTTAATACCCGTTCATTTTCAAGATTGCTGATTTCTATATAAAGTTCTTTTGCTATCTGCTCAAACTTTGATATAAATTGAGGTTCGAAGTGTGAGCCGGCATCTGATTTTAAAATTTCCAGAGATTCATCGAGAGAAAAGGCTTCTTTATATGGGCGACTGGAAGTTAAAGCATCAAAAACATCAACTATTGCAAATATTTTTGCATTTACAGGTATGTTTTTATCTTTAAGTCCATGAATGTAACCGCTTCCATCAAATTTTTCATGATGATAGAGTACAACATCGATAGCATCTTTTAGCCACTTGTTGTTTTCGAGTATCTCTACGCCTAGTACAACATGTTGCTTCACTATTTCAAATTCATCATGAGTCAGCTTGCCTGGCTTGAGAAGAATAGCATCACTGATACCAATTTTTCCGATATCATGGAGGAAGGCACCTTTTATCAATGCCTGGATTTGAGACTTACTTAATCTCAATTTCTCTGCGAGACGTACAGAGTATATTGTAACACGGTAGTTATGTGAATTTGTATCACTATCCCTCTTTGCTATCGCACTTCCAAGAGACTTGATAGTATTAATGTTTGAGTCCAGTAACTCATAAGAGCGTATTAATAGTTTCTTCTTCAGTTGAAGAATAACTGGATAAAGCAAAAAAGTAGTGGCCAGTACAATTAATACTGATTGAAATGCCGATAAAAGGGTTTTATTCTTGATCTCGACCATTTTGTCATCACTTACATGGTATACTCCTTCGAAATGGCCGATAATTTTATCTTTATTTTTATCTCGTATAGGTGACATCACTTTTATGTACAATTGGCCATTTATAAAAGCTATCTTATGAGCAGTTCCTCCGGTCATATGAAAACCGGAAAATTTACTGTCCAGATCATTTTTTATCTCAATAATATCTTTATCTTTTAAGCTTTCGCAGATTATTCTGTTTAAATTATCGTCATAAAATTCAATTAAGATGAACAAATTATGATCAAGGGTGTTTTGTACGACTTTCCTTAAGGTTGGCAGGGATGAATCAGAGGGATTATAGTAAAAGTTGTTATAATATTCAGAATACTTTATTGACTCGCTAAACGCTAATTTTTCTGCATAATCATTAATACGATTATGCTCAGCTAAATGGACCGCAATTCCAACCAGGACGGAAATTGTTATCCCGCCCAAGATCAGATTTCTAAAAATCATTTTATTAATATTTGTGTTTGTCATGATGCATCAACTTTTAGAGTGAGTTAGAGATTCGAACCGATTATCCTACATAAATTCTCCATTTGCCGGGTCAAAACACAGCCTGTTGGTGATTAAATGCCGAGTGCTACAACATTGCCAGGAAAGGTTTTTGAAGATTTGCCAAAGGATATCACCCCCAGGGACCCAACCCCCTTTTCCTTTTGCAATAATTTTAGGACATGACCTGGAAGATGTCAAGAAACACGAAGTTTTACGAAGTCAGTGTACCTACTGGGGGGCTGGAAACACGCTCCAGTGTTCAATGTTGAACCCACCAAACGGGAAACCCTATTTATCCACATGACAGCCCCTGCAAAGTTGAAAACTGTCAGCCAGGCGCAGCCGAAAGGCGTTTTCGGTTCCCTTCGCAGCCTCCTGAATCTGGATGACGCCTTTCTCATGGGGGTTGTGGCAGGTGGCACAGGTGATCCTGTTCCTATACAGGGGAAGTTCGACACCTATCCGGTCCACTGCCGTTTTTATGGCTTCAGACACCACCTCCGAGGGTTCAACAAGGTGGGGTCCTCTTGGGTGGTTTTCAGAAAGATAGTCGTCCCTGTGGCAGCAGGTGCAGAACTCGTCAAGTGAATCGGTATCGAAACCAACATTTTCAATTCCGAGCACCTTGGTGTCCGGAGGGGAGGCATGGCAGAAAAGACAGACCTGATTCAGGGCATTGCCCTGGTTGTCCAGTTGGATATGCGCGTTCATCTGGCCGAATTTCGCGGGCGAGTGGCACCGGAAACAGAATTCCGCTCTCGCGCCAAAGCCGCCCCGAAGGAACTTCGGGTTTTCTTTCCTCGCGGAACCGAAATGTTCACCGCCTTCCTGAAGCGACGGGTCATGACATGTGTCGCAGCTGAGTTTTCCATCGCTTAACGGCATGTCAGGTGGAATATCAACCTTTGCGGATGGTATGACCCCCACCGGGTGAACGTCCCTGCGGGCGAATTTTCCATTATGGCATCTATCACAGAGCTGGTTGATATCACCGCCGAAGCGGAGCTTTCGCTTTCCATTCTCGGGAATTCCGGTATGACAGGAGATACACATGACCTCCTTCCAATGAGGGTTGACGTGGTCGGAGCGCGCGGCTATGGTCAGGTAGCTGTTCCGGAGCATCTTTTTCTTCCGGTTCCTCGCTGAATGGGGATCGTGGCAGCTGATACAGGTAAACCTGCCTCCAAGCAGGGGTATCCCCATCTTTTCAAACCTCCATGTAACATCAGGGTCGGCGAATGGATTGACTGAAAGGAAGTGGCCGTTGTCCAGGGCACCGTGGCAGAAGTTGCATCTTTCCTGAACGTTTGGGTCCAGGATTTTTGTTATGGATTGGCCCTTTTTCGGGATGCTGGTGTGGCAGAGAGGGCACGACTTGCTTTTTGGGTCATGCGGAGACTTCGTTATGAGCCGGTTGGAATGACAGGCGGAACAAAGATACTCCTGGCGGTTCCGGGTCACTTCGGTGTCTCCCCTCAGGAGGTGTCTGCGAAACCTGTCGGAGTGAACGTAGTGACATGTCAGGCAGACGATTTTTCCCCAAAAGGCGCCGTTTCCCAGGGGGAGCCAGATCCTGGACAGCTTTTCAGGGTCATCCGTGGCTTTAACCCCGACAGGGTGCACATGGGTCGGTTCGTGACACCTTCTGCACAACTTGACGGTGTCATCACCCACCATATACTCAAGAAATCTGCCTTGCCCCGTTACCTCATGACATTCATCGCAGGACATGTCGTGCGGGTTAGCGATTTCATCCGTGACGTTCAGGGATTGTTCAACGCGATTGGCAAGGTTCAGATCGGCCAGGCTTCCCGCGGAGGCCAAACGGGGAGCCCATACATTTAACAGGGCGAGAATGGTCACAGCTGCCGCTGAAAACGGCAAGACCCACCGGATATAGCCATTTTTCGGGGTACCAACGGCTCTGGAAGAATGGCCCCCCCTCCATGTGGATGAGCTTATGCTGTGCTGGCGTTTACCGATATTCCCAACCCCTCTCCCTTTGGGAAGATCCTTCAGATAAGTATAGCACACTGTAAACTAACTGCCTGTTTCCCTGATCTGTTTCTGCTAAACTTAAGAAGAGTTCGAAGGGAATCGGACCGAAGAAGGCTGAAGTAAAACAAAAAGGCGACAGGCCCTGCCTGCCGGAGGGAAGTGATATGGACTTTTATGGACTGATCAAGAACAGGGAAAGTATAAGGGACTATGATCCGAAAAAGCCTCTGGACAAAGAGACCCTCCACAGGATTCTGGAAGCCGGAAGGCTGGCGCCTTCCGCGGCTAACCGTCAGCCGTGGCGGTTCGTGGTTGTTTCCTCCGAGGAAATGCTGGCGAAGGTGCGTCCATGCTACCAGGGCGCCTGGTTTAAGGACGCGCCCCACATACTTGTCGTGGTCGGCAGGCCCGATCAGGCGTGGGTGCGTCAGAAAGACGGACACAATTACCTGGAGACCGACCTGACGATTGCCATGGACCACATGATCCTGGCTGCCGAATATGAAGGCGTGGGGACATGTTGGATCGCGGCTTTTGATCCGGATATCCTGAATGAGGCTCTTTCCATCAAAGGGAACGAGAGGGTGTTCTGCATAACACCACTTGGTTATTCCAGGGAGGGTTTTACAAAGAAGGGCAATAAGAAAAGAAAACCATTTGATGAGGTGGTCGAGATCCTTTAACCTTCCGGCCTCAAGGCATTCAGGATTGAAAGCTAATTCACCACGGTGTGACCGATTGAAGGTCACCCCACAGGGTTTCAAAGGAGGGTTTCACAGAGAAGATCAAGGGCGGCCTCACGCAAAGCCGCTAAGCTCGCAAAGAAGGGCGCATCCCCTCACCAAAGCTGTTGAGACATTTCAGCTTGCGATGAAAGCTTGCTTTCATCTCCATCTGTAAGGTCTCAATTAGCCGATTTCAGAGAAATCCTTCTCCCTGCGGGAGAAGTCAGGTGAGGGGAATAGGACTGAACTGATTTTCTTCGCGGCCTTGGCGTCTTTAGTGAGTCACAGACCCTGAGCTTGTCGAAGGGTGTGACGAACGAGCGTGAGACCATATTCACCCTGTGTTGAATTATCTTTCCACAATGGTTTCACCATGGTTGGGTTCCCGGAGGGAAAAAAGGGAGTGGATCGCGAGGGTGGAAAGGAGAATAAGACCTCCGACGAAGGTCTGCGGAGCCGGTATCTGGCCGATGGCCAGCCATACCCAGAGAGGGCCCAGCACCGTTTCCAGAAGCATGATCAGCCCCACTTCAGGGGCCGTGATAAGCTTTGGAGCGATGGTCATGAGGACCAGCGGTATCGGAAGCACCACCATCCCCATGAAAAGCAGGGGCAGAATGTCGTGTGGCAAAACGCTCAGGGGCGAGGAGAACGGGAAAACGACCAGGGCGGATATCACGCCTCCCAGAATCACCGCGGGCACCATGTTCGTCTGCCGGAAAAGCCGGATGAGGATGAAATTAACGGCAAGGCAAATTGCCGTGACCAGGGCGAGAAGGTCACCGATGAGAGCCCCGCCTCCCAGGCTTCCGGAAAAAATGATGACGATGGATAACAGGCCGACAGCCCCCGCCGACCAGGTCCTGGCAGGTATCCTTTCACCCAGAAACAGCAGTGAAAAAAGGGCCGCGAGGAGTGGAATGGCCGCTATTATGACGAGGGAATTGGCAGCTGTGGTCAAGGTCACGGAACTGACGAACGCGATGGTGCTGGTACCGAAGAGGACGCCCACCACAATCCCACCAGGACCGATCCCGGCCATCCTGGCTGCGGCCCGTCGTCCGTGGCGAACGACCATGACGGCAGACAGGGTCAGAGCCGTAAGAAGACTCCGCCAGAACACCACGGTCCACCTGTCTGCGCTTAGGATGGAGATGAGGAGTGTGTCGGGGCTTATCACGAGCACACCGATAATCATCAGGACCGTGCCCTTCAGGCGGTCTTTTCCGTCCTCCATAACATCCACAGTCCTTTCCCGGGTTTTCAGCGATTCACAACAGCCAGAGGATGTATATCATATCCTGGGGGACGTAGTTAAGTTGTTAAGTTGTCAGGATTTGAAATGCCATGTTTAAGCGAACTCGATGGTATATAATCAGACTTAAGGAAAAGCTCCTGACAACTTAACAACTTAACTACGTCCCCCGGAACCGAAACGGAGCAGAGCGGATGGAAAGGGAAAAAATCCTCGTTATCGAAGATGACGCGGACATCGCCGAGTTGATGGAATACAACCTGGCCCGAGAGGGGTTCGTGGTTAAGGTGGCCCGGTCCGGGGAAGAAGGGCTCAGTCTCGCGAAGCTGCGTCGGCCCGACATTATTCTTCTGGACCTGATGCTGCCGGGGATTGACGGCCTGGAGGTCTGCAGGCGTCTTTCGACGGACCAGTCCACGCGTTCAATACCCGTCGTTATTGTCACGGCCAAGGGGGACGAACCAGATGTTGTCGTGGGACTGGAGTTGGGTGCGGACGATTACGTTATCAAGCCGTTTTCACCGAAGGTTCTTGTGGCGAGGGTCAAGGCGGTCCTCAGGCGTTCGAACGTCGAGCCGGGGGACGCCGGGGAGTGTGCCTTCGAGAGAGGATGCCTGACTATCCACCCCGGTAGACGCGAGGTTGTTTCAAATGGTGTTTCCATCCCGGTCACCTTCACAGAGTTCAATATCCTCCTTTTTCTCGCCCGGCGGCCCGGGTGGGTCTTCACCCGGTCCCAGATCGTGGACGCTGCCAAAGGTGACGACTACCCGGTGACGGAAAGATCGGTTGATGTCCACGTCTTCAGCCTCCGCCGGAAACTGGGAGATGTCGGCGGGCAGATAGAGACGGTCCGTGGAGTAGGGTACAGGTTCAAGGAATGACACTTTTCGCTTTCCGTGAAATAAAAAGCCATGTCTCGTAGAAGCCTCACATGGGTATTGCTCCCCTCCTTCCTGGCCATAGCCGCCATCTCTCTGAGCGGAGTTGCCTGGATCGCCGTCCGGGATATGACCCGGTTCTACTACGAGAGGAAAAGCAGCGACCTCGGGGCCTTGGCACGGGTAGCCGCCGACGGGATCGCCCAGATTTCTCCCGGGGGCCTTCCCGGCCCGGGAGCGCAATCCGACCTGAGAGGATGGTGCGGGGAATTCGGGGACAGGTCTGGGACGCGCGTGACGGTGATCCGCCCATCCGGGAAAGTCCTGTGCGATTCTGCACGAGATCCGGCGCTTATGGACAACCATTCCGATCGTCCGGAGATCAGGGCGGCGGTAAGGGCCGGGAAAGGTATGTCCGTGAGATACAGCCACACACTGGAAAAGACACTTATGTACGTGGCTGTCCCTATCTTCAGCAGTCCGGACGAAGGTGTTGTCCGGGTGGCTCTGCCCGTTTCCACACTCTCCGAGGCTCTCTGGACCCAGAGAGTCCGACTGGGGTTCGGCGCCATCGTTTTCGGAATCCTGGTCGCTCTCCTCAGCGTCCTTCTGTCACGCAGGATCACGGCTCCGCTCAGGGCCATGCGGGAGGCGGCCAAACGTTTCGGCCACGGTGACTTTTCCGCCAGGCTGCCGGTCCCCAGGGTTGAGGAGTTCGCCGGGCTTGCGGAAGAGATGAACCGCATGGCCGGGCAGCTGGACGACAGGATACGCGCCGTCCTCGACCAGAGAAACGAACTGGAAGCGATACTCTCCAGTATGACGGAAGGGGTGGTGGCCCTCGACGCCGATGAAAGGGTTATCAGCCTCAACCAGGCCGCGGCCCGGATGCTGGGGACCGACCCCGACGTGGCACAGAGCAGGACCATCCAGGAGGTAGTCAGAAATGCGGACCTGCAGGAGTTTGTCACCAGGACCATCAGCAGCCCATGGGCCATCGAGGGGGAGATCATTCTGGGGAGCGCCCGGGAGAGAACCCTGCAGCTTCACGGCACACCTCTCCTTGGGGTCGACAGGAGAAGGATCGGGGCCGTGGTGGTGCTTAATGACGTTTCAAAGATAAGGCGGTTGGAGCGGGTGCGGCGGGATTTTGTCGCCAATGCCTCCCACGAGATACGAACCCCCATCACCTCCATTAAGGGGTTCGTGGAGACCCTCCTTGACGGGGCGCTGGAAGACAGGGAGACGGCGGAAAGGTTTCTCCATATCATCCTGAGGCACTCCGACAGGCTCAACGCCATCGTGGAGGACCTCCTGAACCTGTCTAAGGCCGAGGATCAGACGGATCGGGGCGAAGTTTCTTTTGAGGAGGTGCCCATGAAGGAGATTCTCCATCAGGCGGTTACAAGCTGCAGCATCGGGGCAGAGGAAAAAAACATCTCTGTGCCGGTCCAGTGTCCGGACGGCCTGACGGTAAAGGCGAATCCTTCCCTTCTTGCACAGGCGATCATTAACCTCATCGAAAACGGGATCATGTACAGCGCGGAGGGAAGCGAGGTCGAAGTTTCGGCTTTAAGGGTGGAGTCGAAGATCCTGATCTCGGTCCGAGATCAGGGCTGTGGTATCGAAAAGACACACCTGTCGAGGATCTTCGAGCGGTTCTACAGGGTGGATCAGGCCCGCAGCCGCAGCCTCGGGGGAACGGGTCTCGGTCTCGCCATCGTCAAACATATAGCCCAGGCTCACGGAGGCGATGTCAAAGTGATCAGCACCCCCGGGATAGGCAGCACCTTTACTATTACCCTGCCTGCCCTGGAATAGAAGCTGGAAACTTGATGACTTCGCAAAAAGTCATCAATGCGCCCATCTTTGACCCCATATCCCAGGTCCTGTACACTGATTCCCTTTTTACCCTAACAAAAAAATAATCTTCTCTTAACGCGTAATTAACATAAGCCCCCTATTCTTCCACCATGATGAATGTGAATTATGATCCAACAACCCATTCCAGGAGGAAGAAAATGATGAGAAAGAATATGATTCGTTTAAAGTTCGCCATTCTGGCAATAGCTCTGGCGTCAATTTCGTGGCTGTCACCACCTGCTATGGCCGGCCCCTTGACCATCAACGGTGCGGGTGCAAGTTTCCCCTTCCCGGTCTATGCTCAGTGGGCCTACAGGTACGAAAAGCTCAATAAGGTGAGGGTCAACTACCAGTCCATCGGTTCTGGAGGAGGGATCCGCCAGATAAAGGCCAGGACGGTGGATTTCGGGGCATCGGACGCCCCCTTGAAGCCTGCCGAACTCGACAAGGCCGGACTGATTCAGTTCCCTTTGATCATGGGCGGCGTTGCGCCTGTAGTCAATATCCGGGGGATCCAGGCCGGCAAACTTCGGCTGACCCCCGAACTGCTGTCCGGCATCTTCCTCGGCAGGATCGTACAATGGGATGATCCCGCCATTGAGAAGGTGAACCCTGGTCTGAAGCTTCCCGGAAAGATGATCACAGTTGTCCACCGTGCCGATGGGTCGGGGACCACATGGATCTTCACCAACTACCTCGACAAGGTTTCCCCTGATTGGCACAAGGCCGTCGGGACATCCAAGGCGGTTCAGTGGCCTGTGGGAGTCGGCGGCAAGGGCAACGAAGGTGTTGCGGCCTATGTGAAGCAGGTTAGCGGATCCATAGGATACGTGGAGTACGCCTACGCACTTCAGAACAAACTGACATATGTCCTGCTGAAGAACCAGGCCGGTAATTTTGTGGCCCCGACATCTGAATCTTTTCAGGCCGCTGCAGCCAATGCCGACTGGAAGAATTCCCCCGGATTCTATGTTGTCCTTACCAACCAGCCGGGTGATGGGAGTTGGCCTATTACGGGGGCCTCATTCATCCTCATCTACAGGGAACAGACCAAACCGGTCCTGGCGAAAGAGGTCCTTTCCTTTTTCGATTGGTGCTACAAACACGGTGCCGAATTAGCCACGAAGCTGGATTATGTTCCCATGCCCGAATCGGTGTTTAAGCTGGTTGAGGAAACCTGGAGGACTGAAATCTCAGCCGATGGCAAACCGGTATGGCCCTGAGGAAGCAGATGACACCAAAAAACGCCGGGGAGCCGGGACGATGGAGGCAAAGAAGACTCGATTTATTTTTTCATTGGATATCTCTTACATGCGCCGCCTGCATCGTTGTTATTGTAGTGGGAGTACTGGCGGAACTGATCTACGGGGCACGATTGTCAATAGCTGAAACGGGAATTCGTTTTCTGTATTCCCTGAAGTGGAATCCGGTGACCCAGCAATTCGGAGCCCTCAGCAGTGTTTTTGGTACCCTCGTTTCAACGGCGATAGCCATGGTTATCGCCGTACCTTTGTCTCTGGTGATTGCCCTTTTCCTGACAGAATTGGCTCCCCCTGTCCTCGCCACCGCGGTAGGCGGCGCCATCGAGCTTCTGGCAGCTATTCCCAGCATCATCTTCGGCATGTGGGGGCTTTTCGTTTTCGCCCCCTTCATGTCGGAATACGTCCAGCCTTTCCTGGGGCGGGTAGGTGGGAGTCTTCCGTTTTTCCAGGGCCCCCCCATGGGGATCGGTATGCTGACGGCGGGTATTATTCTGGCCCTGATGATCCTGCCCTTCATCACCGCCGTCTCCCGGGACGTCTTTGCCATGGTTCCCTCCGTAGTCAAGGAGTCGGCCTATGGTCTCGGTTCCACCACATGGGAAGTGACCGGGAAAGTAACCGTGAGGTACGGAATCCAGGGGGTTATCGGGGCCTGTTTTCTGGGCCTGGGGAGAGCTATCGGGGAGACCATGGCGGTGACCTTCGTAATCGGCAACACTCACCGGATCTCCGCCTCCCTGTTTGCCGCGGGCAACAGCATCGCCTCTACCCTGGCCAATGAATTCACGGAAGCCACGGCGGACATTTACCTGAGTTCCCTGGTGGAACTGGGACTGGTTCTCTTCCTGATCACGGTGCTTATCCAGGCCGCGGCCCAGTTCTGGCTCTGGAGGATGGGACGCAAAATGGGGGAGGTCTGATGAGGGAACGATCCATCCGGACCAGGAAGTGGACCGATGGCGCGGTCCGGTTCATTTCCATGTTGGCGGCCCTGACGGGGATCGCCTTCCTGGGGTGGATTCTATGGGTGGTACTCGCTCGGGGTGTCAGGGTCATCAATTGGGAGTTTCTCACGGCTCTGCCCACGCCTCCCGGGGTTCCCGGCGGAGGGCTTGGCAACGCCATCGCTGGAACGGCGGCGATGACTATCCTGGCCACCGTCATAGGGGTGCCCGTAGGCATGTTGGCGGGCATTTTTCTTTCGGAGTTCGGGCGGCAGTCCCGAATCGCTACGGTGGTCCGGTTCTCGTCCAATATCCTCATGGGAACTCCCTCCATCATTATAGGGGTGTTTATCTACGTGGTAATGGTCCTGCCCGCAGGACATTTCTCCGGGTACGCGGGAGCTGTCTCTCTGGCCGTAATCATGTTGCCCGTCGTTTCCCGCACCACTGAGGACATGCTGCTTCTCGTGCCCAACGCCGTCCGGGAGTCGGCCTTGGCCCTTGGAGCGCCTCGGTGGAAGGCCACCTTGGGGGTGGTTCTGGGCGCTGCAAAAACAGGTCTGGTCACCGGATCCCTTCTTGCCATCGCAAGGGTCACCGGCGAAACGGCGCCTCTTCTCTTTACTGCGCTCAACAGCCCTTACTGGTCCGGATCCCTGAACGGGCCGACAGGAAACCTCACCGTCACCATCTTCAATTACGCCATGTCCCCCTACGCGGACTGGCAGGCACAGGCGTGGGGAGCCGCCTTCCTGATAGTGGCGGGGGTTCTGGGGACAACAATCATTTCCCGGGTGTTTCTCGCCCTGAGAGGAAATGGAAAATGAAACAGCAGACTTTGAAAAACAGCATCATCCCCTCCTTCAACCATCGTCCGGAGGAGAGTCCCGCCAGGGAGGAGGTCAAGATCTCAACCCGGCAGCTCGATTTCTTCTACGGGGACAACCAGGCCCTGTTTAAAAACAGCCTGGACATTGCCGCCAACAGGGTGACCGCCATTATCGGTCCATCCGGATGCGGCAAGTCGACCCACCTGAGGGCCTACAACCGCATCTTCGAGCTGTACAGGAACCAGCGGGCGGCGGGAGAGATCATACTGGACGGGGAGAACATCCTCGACCCGGGAGTCGACGTTCTGGATGTACGGCGTCGGGTGGGGATGATCTTTCAGAAACCCACCCCTTTCACGCTGAGTATATTTGAAAACGTCGCCTACGGGTTGAGACTCCACTACCGCATGTCCAAAGCTCAACTGACCGAAAGGGTAGAAAAAGCCCTGGTGCAGGCAGCCCTGTTCGACGAGGTCAAAGACATGCTCCACCGTCCGGGCACCACCATTTCCGGAGGCCAGCAGCAGCGGCTCTGCATCGCCCGAGCCCTGGCGGTGGAACCGGAAGTGATTCTCATGGACGAACCTACCTCCGCGATTGACCCGGTCGGCACAGCAAGGATTGAGAAACTGGTAGCTGATTTGAAGGAAGATTTTACCATCGTAGTCGTTACCCACAATATGCAGCAAGCCGCCAGAATATCCGACTATACCGCGTTCTTTTATGAGGGTTATATCATCGAGTTCGGGCCGACAAAGGAAATCTTCACCAGGCCGGAGAAGAAGCAAACGGAGGATTACATTACAGGGCGTTTTGGCTGACGGCAACGCTCCGGAAAGGAGAACAGGACAGATGACCAGACTGCAGATCGAGATTGGAAGATTGAAGAAGATGATCCTGTCCTTGGGGGCCGTGGCCGAGGATGCAATGAAGAAATCGGTCCTCGCGCTGGAAACCCGGTCCGCCGGCCTGGCGCGGGAGATCATTGAAGATGACCTGAAGATCGACAAAATGGAGGTGGAACTTGAAGAGGAGGGCCTGAAGATCCTCGCCCTTCACCAGCCTGTGGCCATCGATCTGAGGTTCATCGTGGCTGTTCTTCGCATCAACAGCGACCTGGAGCGTATCGGGGATCTTGCCGTCAATCTGGCGGAAAGAGCGCTGTTCCTGAGCAGCCGTGAGCCGCTGGAGGTTCCCCTGGATCTGGCGGGCATGGCCCAGAAGGCCCAGGAAATGCTGGAAAAGAGCCTCGACGCTTTGGTAAATATGGACGCACATATGGCCCGTGAGGTGCTTAAGATGGACGACGAGGTGGACGAGATGAATAGTAAGATGTTCACCATCATCTACGAGAGGATCATGAAGAACCCCCATCGGGCGGAGGACCTGATCCACCACCTCTCCGCAACACGGCACCTCGAAAGGGTGGCCGACCACGCTACCAATATCGCGGAGGACGTTATCTACATGGTGGAAGGGGAGATCATTCGTCACCAGGCGGAGGACTTTACCTGAATCACCGGGGCCTTCCGGCCCGTTATCATTCCGTGAAGTTATTCCATTCTGATTCCAGTCATGCCGGACTATGATGTGAGGCTTGCTTTTGCCGGGTAGACTTTATGAGCACCGGGGGCTATACCCCCCGGGAATGCGGTTCGCCTCACCATGCGCCTTGCAATTACCAGGGGCTGCCGATACCTGTTGATCAACAGGTTTAATAGTGAAAATTGTGATTTCGGGGGAAGCCGACAGCCTCATTGGAGGACCCCAGGTTCCCGTACCCCTGCTCGTGTAGAGGGCGGTACCACCGCCCAGAGGGTATAGGCCGGCGATCATGGGATAGCGGAGCTGTACCAGGTAGTTGAATGGAAAAAGCTGTCCACCGTGGGCGTGGCCCGAGACCTGGAGGTCAAAACGTCCCCGGGACGCTTTACGAATGATGGGCCGGTGCTTCAGAAGGATGGTGAACCTCCTGTGCCCCGGCTGAGGGAGGATCGCGTTCTCAGCGGTCATGGATGTGCCGTTCATGCGGGATCCCGCCGGATCGTCAACCCCGGTAATGGAAATAGCCCCAACCTCGATATTTTGCCCTCTTAAGACCGTAAAGCCGGATTCACGGTGAAATTTCAAACTGTCATCTATCCCGGCGTAATATTCATGATTGCCGGTGACGGCTAACTTACCCAGTGGAGGCCTGAAGGCGGCGAAAAGCTCTGAAAGATGATTCAGATGGGGAGCGATGCCGTCCACCATGTCCCCGGTCGAGACGAGGATGTCCGGTTGATTTTCCTTCAGAAGGTCAAGCACCCGGGTCAGCTTGCGCCTGCCGACAAGCAGGCCCAGGTGGAGGTCTGATATCTGGGCGACCTTCAGTGGCCTGGAGTCTGATTCGAGGAGGGGAGTTGTCAGCGTTACCCTCCTCACTCTGATTGTCGAGGCCTCGATGGTCCCCCATACGCAGGCCGCCGTGATGATAAGGGCGATGGCGACGAATCCGGGTCTCGCGGGAATAACAAAACGTGCCGCCGATGGTAGAAAATGGGAGGCTATTCGGACCAGGAGATTGAAGATGTCCTTCATGAGGCCCAGGGACAGGAACCACAGGACCGCTCCCATCCAGAAATAGGCGACATATGACAGGAGTGTGGCGGGAAGGATCATCCCCGCCCGGTCCATGAGGAGTACCAGGATAGGTCCCAAAATCATCAGTATTAAGAAAAAGACGAGGGCGAAAAGCCCGATGCCTTGTATGTAAAAAGCCTGCTGGGTTTTCCAGAAAAGATAGACGTGCACACCGCCATAGATGGAAAAATATACCAGGATGAAGGTCAACATTTCCCCTTTTACCATTTTTCGACCATTTTTTTTGACTTGACATGAGGGGAAATATTATTAATAATAGTACCTAGTATTAATAAGAGACCGGGCATATTTCCACCCGGAAAGGATTAGGGGAAAAATGGAAAAGCACTTTCGCCGAATGACCCGGCAACGCAGGGCAATTCTCGATGCACTCCTGGGAATGAACACCCACCCCACAGCGGGTGAGCTCTATTCCGTAATCCGGGAAAAAATGCCGCGAATCAGTCTGGGGACGGTCTACCGTAATCTGGATGCCCTTTCACGTGCCGGCATCGTTCGAAGAATCGACGTCGATGGTGCTCAAAGGCGTTTCGATGGCAATACGGATTCCCATTACCATGCGCGGTGTGTCGACTGCGGTAAAGTCAGGGATGTCCATGTCGAGACCCCGGTCGACCTGGAGGAGGTGGCGAGGGCGCTGGGTGATTTTCGACTCCTTGGACATCGGCTGGAATTTGCAGGCCTCTGCCCCGATTGTACCGAAGACTCGGAAACGGCGAAACGCTTCCGGTCGCCCGAGGGCCGCGGGGAATATCCATGAAGGTGAGACGGTCATGAAAAAGAGGCTTGACGATCTGTATCAACGCCTCAACCGCAGGGAATACGTTTATCCCGATCCCCTTGCGGCCATTTACAGGTTTGAGGACATCGCCGACAGGGAAATAGCCGCCCTGGTCGCTTCTTCCCTGGCCTACGGAAGGGTCCAACAGATTATCAGGAGTCTTGAAACGGTTTTTGAGATCCTGTCTTCCCCAGCCGCCTACCTCCTCGGGTCAACCAGGGAGGCCATTACGCATGATTTCGCTCGATTCAAGCACAGGTGGACTACCGGGCCGGAAATGGCATCCTTTCTGTGGGGACTCGGGGAGATAATCCGTGAATACGGGTCTCTGGAGTCCTGTTTCATGGAGGGCTTGAAGGAAGACGAAGCCGATTTGACAGGGGCGCTTACCGCCTTTGTGGGCATAGTCCACTATAATATGGACTATGAGCGCGGCAGACTGCTGCCCCGTCCATCGAGAGGAAGCGCCTGTAAGAGGTTACACCTTTTTCTTCGCTGGGTGGTCAGGGAGGATGATGTGGATCCCGGGGGGTGGAGGAAGGTCCCGAAGGCCAAGTTGATCGTGCCCCTGGATGTGCACATGCACCGGATCTCCCGGCGTCTAGGTATGACGAAGAGAAATCAGGCCGATCTCAGGACCGCCAGGGAGATCACGGCAGCCTTCAGAAAATTTTCGCCGGATGATCCGGTACGTTATGATTTTTCACTTACCAGACTCGGAATCAGGGATGATATGAGTCCTGATGATTTCTTTATTGATGACTTTGTAAAAAGTCATCAATGCGCCCACTGAAGGGCGCGCAAAATTGGAGATGAAGCGCTCCATTAATGTGGGGGGTGGAATCATCCGGAATCGGGACCTGCAGTTTCAGGTTCTAAAAAACACACAGTAAGGAGGAAAAAGAGAATGGGAATACAGGGAACGCGCACGGAAAAGAACATATTGGCTGCCTTCGCGGGTGAATCGCAGGCAAGGAACCGCTACACTTACTTTGCGGCCCGGGCAAAAAAGGAAGGGTTCGTGCAGATTTCAACGATTTTCGAGGAGACGGCAGACCAGGAAAGGGAGCATGCCAAAAGGTTGTTTAAGCTCCTCGAGGGCGGTGAGGTCGAGGTTCAGGCTTCCTTCCCGGCGGGGATAGTCGGATCCACTGCGGAGAATCTTGGGGCATCGGCGGGGGGAGAGAAGCACGAGTGGGCGGAAATGTACCCCGGTTTTGCCATTGTGGCCAGGGAAGAGGGTTTTAATGACATAGCGGCCATTTTCGAGGCCATTGCCGTGGCCGAGAAGCAACATGAAAAGCGCTACCTTGGTCTTAAAGCCAATATCGAGGCAGGCAAAGTGTTTAAGAAGGATGAGGAGGTTGTGTGGCGCTGCCGTAACTGCGGCTACCTGCACACAGGCAAGCAAGCCCTGGGTGAATGCCCGGCATGCGCCCATCCAAGAGCCCATTTCGAGCTCCTCTGCGAGAACTGGTAAAAGTGGCGGATGGCTTCCCCTCCGCGCACATCCTGCTTGATGGATTCCTTGCGAGTCCATCAAGCGTTTCTTCGAAAGGAGAAAAAAATGGCTGACAGGCTTCAGGTTTACAGGTGTGATCTGTGCGGTAATATCGTTGAAGTGCTTAACGGAGGTATGGGCGAACTCGTTTGCTGCGGCAAGGCCATGATCCTCATGAAGGAGAACACGGTGGATGCCGCCAAAGAGAAGCACGTTCCGGTTATTGGACAGACCGACCACGGGATCAAGGTTTCCGTTGGAAGTGTGCCGCATCCCATGCAGGAGAAGCACTTCATCGAGTGGATCGAGGTCATCGCTGACGGAAAGGCATACCGCGAGTTTCTGAAACCGGGCGACGCCCCGGAGGCCACCTTCTGCATCGATGCAAAGACAATCACCGCCCGGGAGTACTGCAATTTACACGGGCACTGGAAATCCTGAAATTGGGCCTGTACCTCACCCCCTCTCCACTTCCGGGAAGGGGGGTGAGGGGCGCCTCTCTTGATCCGTATCAAATAGGGGCGTTTTCGGGGATGCTTCAGCTTCTTTTCTCCCTCCCATTATTTTATATTTAAACCGAAGCATTCAAAATACACCAGGAGGTTGAAATGGCACTGAGAACGGTAGTTCAGATCGATGAAGAGAAGTGTGACGGGTGCGGGCTATGTGTCCCTGGATGCGCAGAGGGCGCCTTGCAGATCGTAGACGGAAAAGCCAGGCTGGTCAGCGATATCTACTGCGACGGCTTGGGGGCCTGCCTTGGAGAGTGCCCTCAGGATGCCATCACACTTGTGGACAGGGATGCGGCCCGGTTCGATGAGGAGGCGGTTGCAAAACACCTGAAAAGCCTCTCCGGGCCGGAAAGCACCCGGGGCCGGTCCCCCGAAAATGAGCTTCCGCATGAGGAGCCCGAACCATCCGTCGGCGGATGTCCGGGGTCGCTGTCACAGGCTTTCGACGAACGACCGGCCGCTTCACCCGGCCCGGATGCAGGTAATTTGGTGTCCGTCGCGTCGCGGTTGGGCAACTGGCCGGTTCAGATCACGCTCACACCTTTAAAGGCCCCTTTCTTCGATCAGGCCCGACTGATCATAGCCGCGGACTGCGTCCCCTTTGCTTACGGTGATTTTCACAGGCGGTTTCTGGAGGAAAGGGCCCTGTTGATAGGGTGTCCAAAGCTGGACGATACCGGGGTCTACCTTGAGAAGCTGACGGAGATCTTCAGGCAGAATGACCTCCGCTCCATCGAGGTTGTGCATATGGAGGTGCCCTGCTGTTCAGGCCTTGTCCAACTGGTCAAACAGGCCCTTGAGGCGAGTGGAAAGGATATCCCCACTACGCTTTACCGGGTTGGCGTCAAGGGTGATTTTGTGGAGGAGAACATCCTGGGCGGGGCCACTGCCTGGATGCGCCGCACTCTTTCACTTTAACTCCATATCTCTTTCTGCTAATATCCTTGTTTGTCAGCCGGATTCAGTGTTGGCAAGGTCGTAAAAAGTTCATGAATGGCTTTTTACTTGACGGAAAGCGAAAAGTGTCATTTTCACTTTCCTCACAAATCTTCGATTTGAGCGCCCATCAATGGGCGCACTGATGACTTTGCAATAAGTCATCAGTAGTGACCTGTTTCTCAAATCGTTTTTGGCAAGGGGGCTCCCATGGACCAGAAAAAAGCATACGGCCCGCATGAGGCCGTAACCTTGGGTCTCGAGCTTGAAATCGCGGGGTATAACTTCTACACAAGGGTGGCTCAAGCGGCCGCGGATTACCGGATCAAGGACCTTTTTCAGCATCTGGCAAATTCTGAGAAAGAGCATCGCAGGGTAATCAAGGAGGAAATCGAGCCTATCTTCGCCCCCGAATGGTATCGTGAGGAGGACCAGGAGATGATGGCCCAATATCTCCGGCAGATGGAGAAGCAGCCGGTGTTTCCAACCCCCGAAAAGGCGGAGGCCATCGTTCGCGGCGCCGACAGTGCCATCAAGGCCATCGACATCGGCATCCTTGCCGAGAAACAGGCTATTGAATACTTTTTGTTCCTTCGAGACGCCACCCGGGACGGGACGGGGAAGCAGGCGTTTGATCGTTTGCGGCTGGAGGAAGTAAAACATCTGAAGCTTCTTAACGACCTGAAGAAGGATCTCCTGGCATAAACATCCCTTACGGCGAGAGGAGACTATGAAAATGTCCGAGAAGAGAAAATCTCATGTTGAAGCCCTTCAGATTGCGCTTGAAACCGAGAAAAAGGGGTGCAGGTTCTATCGTATTGCGGCCGCGAGCAGTAAGGACCCGGAAGGAAGGAAGGTGTTCGAACACCTGGCCAAGGACGAGGTTGAGCACATGGGAGTCTTTGCCGCCCTTTACGAGTCCATCACCAATAACGAGCCCTGGATGACGTACGATCAGGCCGTTGCCCGGTTCGGTAAAACAGACCAGGATAAGCTGATTTTTCCTAGTGGCCACGTGGATGCCCAGGATGATTTTGATGACATGAAGGCTCTTCAGGAGGCCCTCGGGTTCGAGAAACAGGCAGTGGAATTTTATATGGACCAGGCCGCCAGGGCCGAGGAAGATGTGGCAAAATCCTTCTACAAGAGCGTCCAGGCTATAGAGGAGGGCCACGTGAAGATCATCCAGGCTGAGCTGGATTCCCTTCAGGGAACCGGTTTCTGGCTTGGCTACCAGGAAATCTCCCTGGAGCACTGATAGAGGATATCATTTTCACTCAATGGGATGTTTTTTCAACAGAGATTGTTTTTCCTGCGGGCGGCATGAAATAGCTGCCCTTTTCTTTGGGAAAATGGTGGTTATAATGTTGATGACTTCGCAAGAAGTCATGGATGGATTTTTACGACCCTATCAAAGTTGAACAGGTGTGGAATACCGGGAGCGAAGCACCTGGAGGTTTGAACTATCACCCTGGAGGTCTATATTGTTTCTGCGCCTGTTCCTTCTGTTCACCCTCGTCCCTGCTATAGAGCTTTATCTTATCATCAAGGTGGGGTCGGTTATCGGGGCTCTCAATACTATTTTTATCATCATCCTCACCGGTGTCCTGGGCGCCTACTATGCACGTCAGCAGGGCTTCCGTGTGATCTCCAATATTCAGTGGAAGATACAGCATGGGACCTTGCCGGGGGATGATCTGATCAACGGAGCCATGCTTATGGCGGGAGGCGCTCTTCTCATCACTCCGGGCTTTATCACCGACTTCACCGGTTTTGCCCTCATCTTTCCCCCTACCCGGGAGATCATCAAGCGATCGATTAAGACCTATCTCCAGAGGAAGATCGACCGCGGGGAGATCAGGCTTAATCGGTACTGAGTAATGGCAAACCTTCTCTACACCCTCGACCAGAAACCTCCCTTCGCTAAAAACGTTCTTTACGGGATACAGTGGCTTCTCATCGTCCTGCCCCTCGTCACCGTGACATCCAATCTCATGGCGGATTTCCTTCACATGGACCCTGTACAGTCCACGGCCCTTTTCCAGCGTTTTCTTCTGGTTGTAGGGGCGGTCACGGCGGGCCAGTGCCTGTTCGGCCACCGCTATCCCCTGCTGGATGGCCCGTCGGCCGCCTTGCTTCTTTCGGTAGCTGTTATTGCCGACCAGGGGATTGCTGTAATATCCGGAGGGATGATCGCCGGAGGTGTTGTGCTTCTCCTCCTCGGGGGGTTGGGGCTGGTGGGTAGACTTGAAAGGCTTTTTACCGACAGGGTTGTCGGAGTGGTCCTGATCCTCATTTCTACGACGCTCCTTCCGATACTCTATCCAATGCTCATCGGGAAAAGCGAAACGGCTCCCCACGGGGATCCGTTCATTCTGATGATATCGACTCTGATAATGCTGGCTATAATTCTGCTGTCACACTGGACAAAAGGTTATACACGAAACCTTTCTGTATTCCTGGGGATCACGTTGGGATTTGCGGCCATGTTCGTCCTGGGGCGCGTGGATCTTTCCGGTGTGTTCATGCTTCACTGGTTCGCTGTTCCAGACCCTCTTCTGGGTCCCGTTCCCAGATTCACCTTCTCCGGGACTCTATCTTTCCTGTTGGCCTACGTCGCTGTTCTTATTAACGGGCTTGGAAGCTATTTGTCTGTGGCTGAGGTTGTAGGGAAGGAAGGACTTGAATCCAGGGTGGAACGGGGCATTACCCTTACCGGCGCTGGGGGAATACTGGCGGCGGCCTTCGGCGTGGTCGGGACGGTGAGCTATTCCCTGAGCCCCGGCGTGATTCTTGTAACCGGGGTCGGGTCCAGGTTTCCGGTTTTCCTGTGCGGACTACTGCTGATTGCCATGGCTTTTTTCCAGAAAGTGGGAGCGGTCTTTTCCGCCATCCCTGACGCGGTCATCGCGGCGGCCCTCTTTGTGACTCTCGCGGCACAGATGGGAATCGGCATCTCGGTTGTGGCGGGTAGTAAGTGGCTCATGAACGTCAGGGATTACCTGGTCGTCGGACTTCCACTCCTTCTGGGGACCGCCGCCTCGATGTTGCCGAAATCCTTCTTGTCCCTGTTTCCGCCTTCCGCCAGGGCGCTGCTTGGAAACGGGTTGATTGTAGGGATTGTTCTGGTTCTTTTACTGGAGCATGTTGTGCTCAGGGAAAGGGGGACGTCCCCGGTGGGACGTGTAGAAAAGTAGGGGCATGGGGGCGTAGAATCCAGACCCTGGACCCAGACCCTGTTATTTAACCACAGCGCAGCCACTTTGAGGCTGCACCACAGGGTTTTACTTAAGTTAGGATTGTTTAAAGGAGATTTCAAAATAACCAATCTGGGTTTTACTCCGTGTAACCCTGTGGTATGACCTGCAAGTGGTCATGCCGTGGTAAATCAGCTTTTTTGATGTCTGACATCGGGAGGGCCGACAAATGCGCGCGATGGTACTTGAAAAAACGGGACCTGCATCTGAATCGTCCCTGAAAGGGTCGGATATTCCCGAACCCACTCCCGGCCCTGGTGAGATTCTGGTCAAGGTAAGGGCCTGTGGAGTTTGCCGCACCGACCTTCACACGGTGGAGGGGGATCTTCCCCTTCCCCATCTGCCGGTGACGCCGGGCCACCAGGTCGTGGGCGCTGTAAAGTCGGTGGGAGAGGGTGTAGAGCGATTCAGGGAGGGTGATCGCGTGGGTGTGGCCTGGCTCAACTCCACCTGCGGTCACTGCAGATTCTGCCTTTCGGGGATGGAAAATCTGTGCGAATCGGCGAGATTTACGGGCTACCATCTGGATGGAGGGTACGCCGAAGCCCTCCTCGTTCCCGGGGACTTCGCCTACTCGATACCGGAGGAGGTCCCCGACATCCAGGCTGCTCCCCTGCTGTGCGCGGGGATCATCGGTTATCGCGCCCTCAGGCTTAGCGGCATCGAGCCTGGGGGCCGTCTGGGCCTCTTCGGGTTTGGAGCATCTGCACATGTGGCGATTCAGATTGCCGGATACTGGGACTGTGATGTCTACGCCTTTTCCCGGGGCGAGGGACACCGCCGGCTGGCCCAACAGCTCGGAGCGGAATGGACGGGAAAAATGGAGGATGAACCTCCAGTGAAGTTGGACGCTGCCGTAGTCTTCGCCCCGGCCGGGGAGGTCGTTTTAAAGGCGCTCGAAGCGCTGGACCGTGGCGGTGCGGCTGCCCTTGCCGGCATCCACATGTCTCCGATACCCACGCTCGATTATGAAAAGCATCTTTTTTACGAGAAGACCCTGAGAAGCGTGACGGCCAGCACCCGGAGGGACGGGCAGGAGCTTATGGATCTGGCCCCCAGAATTCCCATTCGGACGGAAGTCGAGACCTTTACGCTCTCCGAAGCCAACACCGCGCTCATGGATCTTAAAGGAGGCCGCATTAACGGCGCCGCCGTTCAGGGCCGGTGGTTCTACTGCACCATCGTGGAGCCGCCGTCCACCCCCAGATATGCTCCTGTGATGTGCCCTGAATAGTCGGAGGCGAAGAAGAGAACCGCTCCGGCGATGTCCACCGGTATCCCGATGCGCCGCAGCGGTACGTGAGCAGCGGCGCCTGCCTTGGCCTCCGGCGACAGCCAGGATGTAGCATCCGTCTCAGTGAGACCGGGAGAGACCGTGTTGACCGTAATGCCCATTGGACCAAACTCATGGGCCAGTGCCCGGGTAAAGGCGTTCAATCCCGATTTCGCTGTGGAATGGGCGATGAAGCCGTCTCCCGGGGAGACCGAAAGCCCGCTGCTGATATTGATGATCCGTCCATGTCCGCGCTTGATCATCCCTGGAAGCACAGCTTGACAGCAGTTAAAGGATGCCCCGATTTCTCCGGTCAGTTTACCCTGAATTTCCTCCCACGCAAATTCCAGGAACGGTTTTACGGGAAACGAGATGTTGGCATTATTCACCAGAATGTGTATGGCGCCGAAGGCCTTTTCGACCTCCGCGACCATGCTTTCGACCTGCTGCCGATTCCTTGCGTCGGCCCGTATGAGAATCGCTTTTCCGCCGCCGCTTCGGATCCGTTCCACGACCTCTTGACCGGCCGCCCGGTTGCCGACGTAGTTGACTCCGACGACGGCGCCGTTCTGTGCCAGAAGCACCGCGCATGCGGCTCCGATTCCCCGGCTTGAACCTGTGACGAGAGCGGTTTTTCCAGTTAACATGGCATTTCCTCCTTTTCTGTTTGACGCATTCCGGGAATGAGTACTTGAACGAAAAATGGAATTTGAAAAGCTAATTTAACACAGAGTACACAGGATTATGCAGGGTGACACAAAGTTAAATTGCGTTGAATTGTTTTTCTGCTTGTTGAGACCAGGCGCCCTGTTGCCTTACGGCTACAACCCAAAGCCCTCCTCTGAGAAACCCCTTTTTAACCCTGTGGTGTGGCCTGCAAGTCACGCCATCGGCGTGACTGTGATAAATTAGCTTTTCACCAGGATCGTTTTCGGTATGCGATATCAAAATGATATCACTTCCTGAGCAAGAAGGAAAGGCACGAGCTCATGAGGAGCAGGACGGCCATTACGGTGAAGCTCGGTCCATAGACACCGAATGAATCCTTCATTGCCCCAAGTAAGGGAATGGCCGCAAAAAAGCCAAGGTTATAGATGGAAGTGAATACCCCGAACCCGGTTCCCATCCTCTCCCTGGGAAGAACCTCCCCGGCGATGGTGAATATGGCCGGGGGGAAGAAGGAGATCGCCACACCGAGAAAAATGGTTTCGATGAGGGCCAGATGGGGGTAGTAGGCAATGAAAAAAATGGCGATGGCACTGACGATCCCTCCAAGGATAAGGGGACCGGTTCTCCAGCCGTAGCGATCAAGCGCCATTCCGGCAAAGGGAGCCAGCGGGATAGAGATAATCATGGGTATGCTTGCGAGGAGGGCCGAATAGTTTGGACCGTATCCGGAGAGGGTGAAGAGATCGATGCCATAGGTAAAAAAGGACATGAGGGCCATGTTGAAGAGGGTCCAGACTGCGGTCGCAATCCAGATTCCCCTTCCGAGGCCCCTTATCCCTCTCCTGCCTCGGGCAACCGGTCCGGTGTCGTGGTCCGATGGCTGATCGGGAAAAGTGAAGAAAAAAACCGCGAATGCAATCAGGTCGAACACCGCGGTAAGGGTAATAGCGGCCAGGACCCCGAGGGTCTGTGTAATGGGAACCATCAGATTGAAGGCAATAATGGTGCCCAGGGGCACCGCAGTGTTGAAGATCCCCATGGCCAGCCCGATTTCACGGCCAACAAACCGTTGGGATATGACCTGGGGGGCAACGACGATCAGTGAGCCCGCCCCGATTCCGGAGATAAACCTTCCGAGGAACAAAAAGACCGTGTTGCCCAGGGCCATACTCAACGTCCCGGCTGCCAGCAGGAGCAGTGAAATCATTCCGATTTTCCTGGCTCCGAAAATATCGGCCAGATAGCCTCCGGGCAGGGCCAGGAAAATCCCGGGAAGGGTAAAAAGGGCCATAAGGAGACCGGCCTGTCCATGTGTCATGCCGAACTGTGCGACGAAAGACGGCAGGAGTGGAGGGATCAGTTGAAGAGTCATGGCGAAGGCCAATATGGAAAAGTGGATGAGGCCAAGGGTCCACCACCTGGACATCCCACCGGATTTCTTTAAGATCGCCGCCATGCGGTCAGTCTAAAGGGTGAGAGGTTAAAAAGGAAGTGGTTAGGACAGTCCAGAGTCGCAGAGTCCAGAGTCCAGAGGGGCAGTTCAACGATCCAGGTTCCACGTTCCACGGTAAAGAACGTCCAACGGTGTCATTGCGCTTGTCCGCCGACTTGTCCACCATAGCTCGAAGAGCGACGGTGGAAGCTTTACGCGAAGGCGGAAGCCAAAACTGTGCGCGGCAATCCCGGTAGGTCAAAAGATAATTTAACACGGAGTGCACAGGGTTTCAAAAGAGGGTTTCACAGGGATGAAGGGGATAGGGAAAACACCGGAAGCGGATAAAATCAGAAATCTTTGGGGTTAAGTTAAGGAGCGCCGGAGCTCGAAGAGCGAAAGGGGGCTCGTGAGAGCGCGAAAAAGTTTTGGACGGCGCGGCAGAGGCTGGGGTAAGGTGAGAGCATGTCCGGAACTGCAAGAGTACATATTGACGGAATCGGCCCCATCGAGGTCCCCATGGGCCTTAACCTCCGGGAGGCCCTTCGGCGGGAAGGGGTCTTTCTCGACGGGACGTGCGCGGACGAGGGTACGTGCGGAAGGTGTGTCG
>JAADHJ010000020.1 GCA_013151915.1 Deltaproteobacteria bacterium | reverse complement strand
CTAATTTACCACAGCACGGCCCCTCGCAGGCCGTTCCACAGGGTTTTTAAAGAGGGTTTCACAGGGAAAGATCTATCTCACGCCCGTGGCGTGACTCGTGTCGCGCGGTTGCCATAATGCGGCCTGAAACGAACAACAAGAAAAAACGAGTGCCCCTCGACGCAACGCACATGCTTTCGGCGCTTTGCTCAGGACAACTCGACGCTGCTCGTGTCGCACGACTACCGGAACTTGGCCTGCCACGAGCAAATAAAAAGGCCTACCTCGTTCCGAGGTGGCCTTTTTATGCGTCGAGTGGTGGAGACGATGGGATTTGAACCCACGACCCCCTACATGCGAAGCAGGTGCTCTCCCGCTGAGCTACGTCCCCACGATTTAAAAACTGTCAGGAAAGATAGCCTAAAAACCCATGTCTGGCAAGACCGGGGGAGGAAGAGTAAAGAAAGGGTCTATCCCCTTCATCCCCTCCATCCCTGTAAAATGCAGCCCTTTCACGGGATCGCTTCCGCCTTCGTTCTTCGAGCTATGGCGTGGCAAGCTGGGGTCTGGGTTTAAACCTCAAACTCGTCCTTCCACGTTGGACGTTGAACGTTGAACCTTGAACGTTACTTCCATACCTCGATACCTCCATATTGTCCTTCCACATCGCCTGTCTTTATCCATTGCCTACAGCTTGCTTTTCTACGTTGAACGTTGAACCTTGAACCTCTGTCCACCGAAGCTCAAAGAGCGAAGGTGGATGCCTCTGGACTATCTTCACACCAACGGCGTGACCCCCCTGTTACATTCGATGTGCTAAACTATCTTCAGGTAATTGGAAATCAACCCAGCTCAGGAGGTTCACGATGCAGATAGCTATGATTGGTCTCGGGAGGATGGGCATGAACATGGCCCGGCGTCTTATGGGGGGCGGGCACACCATCGTCGCCTACAACAGGTCCATCAAGAACACAAAGGAGATCGAGGGGGAAGGCGCTGAGGGGGCCTATTCCCTCGAGGAGGTGGTGGAGAAGCTCAAACCGCCGAGGACCGTCTGGATAATGATCCCCGCCGGCAAGCCGGTTGACGACACCATCACAACGCTGAAAGGCCTGCTTTCTAAGGGGGACATTATTATCGACGGCGGCAATAGTTACTACAAGGATGACATCCGCCGCGCCGAGGACCTGAAGGCCGCCGGGATTTCATACCTGGACGCGGGCGTGTCGGGAGGGATCTGGGGCATCAAGATCGGCTACTGTCTCATGGTCGGCGGTCACGAGAAAAGCTACCAACGGCTGGAGCCGATATTCAAAACCCTCGCCCCGGAGGAGGGCTACCTGTACTGCGGCAAAACGGGGGCCGGGCATTTCGTCAAGATGGTCCACAACGGCATTGAATATGCCATGCTGCAGGCCTATGGTGAGGGTTTCGACATCCTTGAAGGGTCGCAATATGGGCCATCCCTCGACTATTCGGAGCTTTCCCACCTGTGGAACCAGGGAAGCGTTATCAGGTCGTGGCTCCTGGAACTGGCCGAGTACGCCTTTTCCGACGACTCGAGGTTAGAAACGATAAAGGGGTACGTTGAGGACTCGGGTGAGGGGCGGTGGACAATCCAGCAGGCCGTGGAAACAGGCGTACCCGCGCCGGCGATTACGCTTTCTCTTTTCCAGCGATTCCGCTCAAGAGAGGAAGACTCCTTCTCCGACAAGGTCATCGCAGCCCTGCGCAAGGAGTTCGGAGGACACAGGGTGGTCTCGTCGCGCAAGAAGGGAGAAAAGAGATGAGCGGAAACGCGGGGCGCAGGGTACAGGATGAAGGGCTTGAAAACCTCCTCGAGGGGCACGCGTCAACCGAAACCGTGCCCACCGGCGGCAGCGCCCTCGACGCTCCTTCCGATCCGTGCATCATCGTCATCCTCGGCGCAACGGGCGACCTGACCGCCAGAAAGCTCATCCCCTCTCTCCTCAAGCTTGAACGGAAGGGGGGGATGCCCGAAAGGTTCAGGATCGTGGGCTGCGGAAGAACGGTGATGAATGACGAAAAGTTCCGAGCCATGCTCAAAAAATCGGCCATGAAGGGGGGGAACGACCTCGAGGGCTGGGAGGATTTCGCCTCGAAAGTTCACTACGTACCGCTGAATATGGACTCGTTGGAATCCTACCGGAACCTGGCCGGTTTTCTCATCGAACTTGACCGCGACAGCCAAACGGGAGGCAACAGGATCTTCTACCTGGCGCTTCCCATGTTCCTGTACCAGGACGTCGCCAGGCTGCTCGGCGAGTCCGGCCTGTCGGCGGAAAATACGGAGACAAATGGGTGGTCCCGGATCGTCGTGGAAAAACCGTACGGCAGAGACCGGAAGTCGGCGGCGGAACTCGATCGCACCATCCACTCCAGCTTTGCCGAGGAGCAGGTCTATCGCATCGATCACTATCTGGCCAAGGAAACCGTCCAGAATATTCTCATGTTCCGTTTCGCCAACACGATTTTCGAGCCGCTCTGGAACAGGAACTACATTGACCACGTGGACATCATAGCCGGAGAGACCCTCGGTGTGGAAAAAAGGGCGGGCTACTACGAGAGCTCCGGGGTCCTCAGGGACATGTTCCAGAACCACATGATGCAGATCCTGGCCCTCACGGCCATGGAACCGCCCTCCACATTTTCAACCGGACCGTTTCACGATGAGAAGGTCAAGGTCTTCCGCTCACTGAGACCGTTCCACCTGGACGACGTCTACGGCAACCTCGTCCTGGGACAGTACGGGCCGGGCAAGGTGGAGAAGAAACCGGTAGCCGGCTATCTAGAGGAGGAGGGAGTGGCGCCCGGTTCCCTTACTCCGACGTTCGCCATGATGAGGATATTCATTGACAACTGGCGCTGGCAGGGGGTTCCATTCTACGTCACTTCGGGCAAAAGGCTGGGAGCCAAGCTGACGGAAATCATGATCCGGTTCAAGGATGTCCCCATCACCATGTTCCGTGAAATTCTCGGAAACCCTGTATCGGCAAACGTTTTGACCCTTGGAATCCAGCCCCAGGAGAGGATATCCCTCTCCTTCCAGACGAAAATCCCCGGGGACAGGATTCTCTTACGTCCCGTTACAATGAATTTCGACTTCCTTCAGGGATACTCGGGACCGGTTCTGGCGGCCTACGAAAAAGCCCTTCTGGACTGCATGCAGGGGGAGAAGATGCTTTTCCTGAGGGAGGACGAGATCGACCTGACCTGGACCTATATCGACCCGGTCCTCCACGAGTGCGAGACCTGCACGGACCGGGCGGATCACCTGAAGGTTTACGAAGCGGGAACATGGGGGCCCCCGGAGGCGGTGGCGCTAAAAAGGCTTATGCATGACAGTTGATGACTTCGTGAGAAGTCATCAACGCACCCATTGATGGACTTTTTACGGCCCTATTAACGTTCAAGGTTCATCGTTCAAGGTTCAAGGGTTGACGGACTCGCAAGAAGCCATCCATCTGTCATCGCGAGCTGTAACCCATGCGAAGCGATCCCGTAGGCGACGGAGGGCGCTGCTATGAGCTCCGCCCGGGATTGCCGCGTCACTCTCGTCTCCCTCGATGTTCCTCGCAATGACAGCAAAATAATAAAGGTACGCATTAACCGGATGAAGCATGTTTAATGACGTTTTGCAAAGTCATCAACGCGCCCATGTAAGGGCGCCCAAATCAATCCATATACGGTACAAGGAGCTGTGAAACCATAAGGTCTTTGTCGCCGATGCGGGCGGCTGTGCGTGCCAGAAATTCTCGCATTTCGAGGCTGACCTTCCCCGGTTCAAGCGCCCCGAAGAGGGCCTCGAACCGGTGTTTCTCCTCATCTGTAGCACTTTCCCGGAGCCGCTCCCACAACGTCTCATATGCTGTCGCGGGCCCTCTTTCGTCCGGTTTTACGGCCAGTGTTTCCTCCATCATAAGTTCAAAGAGGATCCATGTCTGCCCCCTCAATTTGCCCCGCAGGGGATCGGCGAGATTCCTGTAGCGCCGGTATGATCGCTCCATGACAACGTACTTGTAGCGCCTGTAAAGCCCCAGGAGGATCTCGTCCTCTATGATGCCCGGGATGACCGAGAGCACGTCCATCTCGCCGGTTACCTCCGTGATGTCCCTGCCGTCCGGAAGGGGCACCCTTCCAGGCACCCCCTCCGCCCTGACCTCTTCGAGATCCTCCAAAATAGCCCCGTCGTCCATTTCAAGGCTTTTCCATTCGCTGGAAGGGATGTTCATGCGGTCGATGAGAGTCAGATGCTCCATGGCCCTGATCCCCATCTCCTCGGCGAACATCCTGTGCCTGATGTACAAAAGCCCCCTCCTGCCGTTGAACCTGAAAACGTCGGGATGATCCGTGGCTTTCTCCTCGTCGTTCAAGGCATTGAGGAGTTCATGGAGGTGGTCGTGCTCCGCGGCCAGACGCCGGTCGGAGAAATATTTGGGGTGAACGTTGAGAATCCTCGTCATCTACTCGTCTCCTTCGTCCTTCCCCTTGCCGAGGAATCCTTTAAAGGCCTTCAGAAGATCCATTGGCAAAGGGAAGATGGTGGTGGAATTGTTCTCTGTCGCGATCTCCCTCAAGGTCTGAAGATATCTCAGTTGAAGGGCCTGGTCGTTACCGGACATGATGTCCGCCGCCTGGGTCAGTTTTGTGGCCGACTGGTACTCGCCTTCCGCGGCAATGATCTTCGCCCGTCTCTCCCGCTCCGCCTCGGCCTGTTTGGCCATTGCCCGCTGCATCTCCTGCGGCAGGTCCACGTGCTTGATCTCCACATTCGTCACCTTGACCCCCCACGGGTCCGTCTGGGAATCGAGAATCTCCTGCAGATCGTGGTTGATCTTGTCCCGTTCTGAGAGCAGGTCGTCCAGCTCCACCTGCCCCAGGATGCTTCTTAAGGTCGTCTGTGCGAGCTGGCTGGTGGCGTAGAAGAAATCCTCTACCTCAACCACCGCCTTGGAGGGATCCATAACCCGGAAATAGACGACGGCGTTTACCTTCACCGACACGTTGTCCCTTGTGATGATATCCTGGGGCGGTACATCCATCACTATCAGCCTCAGGCCGATCCGCACCATCTTCTCCAGCCCCGGGACGATATAGATGAGGCCGGGGCCTCGGGCGCCGACCAGCCTCCCAAGGAAGAAGACAACCCCTCTCTCGTACTCCTTGAGGACCTTGATGCCCGAAACGACGAGGAAAAGAATGATAGCCACCGCACCGGTGACAATGGGGCTGAAAGAAAATAAAAACATGGCAAAACCTCCTTTTTATTCCGTATTGGGCCGTTTGACCGTCAGGACCAGCCCATTTACCTCTGTCACCTCAACCTTCTCCCCTGCCTTGACAGGTTCGGTTGAGGCCGCTGACCAGATCTCTCCGTGAACCCTTATCTTTCCCTCCGGCTCCAGGTCGGTATCGGCAACTCCCACCTCTCCGATGAGCCCCTCGATCCCGGTTGTCGGTTTTCTCATTCTTATCCTGACGGCAAGTCCAAGCCCGACTATGAAGAGGAGCGCGATCAGGCCTGTCATCCCGAAGATCAGGGACAGGGAAACGCGGTAGTACGGATCCGCGGAGTTAAAGAACATGAGACTGCCCAACACCAGGGACAGGATGCCGCCAACGGTCAGCATCCCGAAAGAAACCACCTTCACCTCCAGGACAAACAGAACCAGCGCGAACAGGATCAGAAGAACGCCCGCATAGTTGACGGGCAGGAGTTGAAAGGAGAAAAAGGCGAGGATTATGGAAATTCCACCCAGGACGCCGGGTAGTATAACACCCGGGTTGACCAGTTCAAAGAAGATCCCGAAGATTCCCAGCAGCATAAGGAGATAGGCGACATTGGGATCGGTGATAACAGCCAGAATCCGTCTCCGGGTGCCCATGAGCCTGTCCTCAACATGTGCTCCGGAAAGGGCCAGGGTCCGCTTCCCGCCCGCCACCGTCACCGTCATCCCCTCGACCTTCTTCAACAGTTCGTCCATGTTCGCCGCGACGAAATCCACCACCCCTTCCTTAACGGCCTCCGTCTCCGTCGAGGAGATGCTTTCCCGAACCGCCCGCTCGGCCCACTTGACGTTGCGGCCGTTTTTAGCGGCAATGGACCGTATGAAGGCCACTGTGTCGTTGAGGATCTTGGTTGCCATGACATCGCCTTCAGGGGGCGGTGAAGCCGTCTTTTCCTCTCCATCCTTCCCGGATTTCTTCCCTCCCTCTTTACTCTTCTTCCCGCCGAAAAATCCCCCTCCCCCCACCGTGACCGGGTGGGCCGCCCCGATGGTGGTCCCCGGGGCCATGACGGCGATGGGGGCCGCGAGGGTGATAAAAACCCCGGCCGACGCGGCTCTCGCCCCTGAAGGGGCTACGTAAACCGCCACCGGGACGGGCGAAGCGAGGATGGCTTTAACGATCTGCCGCATGGAGGACATGAGTCCACCCGGGGTGTCCAACTGCAGGACCAGCAACTCGGCTTTGTCCTTATTCGCCTGCACAAGCTGCTCTTCGATATAGTTTGCGGTGATTGGGTTGATTGACCCATCGACAACGATACGGACGACCAGGGGCACACTGTCCTCTGCATTTTGCCCGGTGGGGGAAACATCACTGTCGGCCAGAAGACCTGTGGAAAATTGTCCTCCGAAAAACGAACCAGGCCCTGGAATAAACTGGGCAAAACCCAGGGCGACGAAAAAGATGATTACACGCAAGGAAATTCTTCTCATGCTCACGACATCCTCACATTGAGACCAGACACCGGGACGGCAAGCCCGTGATAGTGATCAACAAGATCAGGCCCTCTGCGGCTGAAGGGGATCAATACCAGGGAATCCAATTTTCTGTTTTCCACCCGGGCCTTTCGGCTTGTATAGACTACCACATCCATCAATTCCATGGCCTCCTCCGGAGAAAGCTCAGCCGGAAGGGTTTTAACGGATGTCCGGCAGTTGTAAGGAATGTTCTCCACCGGAAAGTCGGCATTGTAGTACCGTTTCGATATATTATACAGGAGGTGGGGAGACCGGACTCCAAAAGCCGGTATCACTGAACCGCCGTCACCGGCATTTCGCCGCCAGAAAGGCAGAAAGATCGTTTGTTCCTGTCGAACCATCACCTCCGTCCCCGCCCAGAGGCATTTCCTTTCCTGAAGCCTGGATCCTCCAGATTCCCATCCCCGCCCGCAGTTGAAGCAGAACCTGATAACCGCGGTCGTACCCGACTGCAGATCACCGTCACACTCAGGGCAGATAAGGGGGACAAGTTTGAGACGGTTCTCAATGGGGGGTTGGGACTCTCCGATACCCAGGTTGTTTAAAAGGGTCTCCATCTCCTGATGCCCGATCTGACGTACAAGGTGACCACTGACGGCATCCATAAGGAGAAGCCGAAGCTGTTCACCTTCCCGGATCTCCACAAGAAAGAGGGGAAAATAGAGTATGGAGTAGCGCTCCCAGATCAGGAAGGTCTTCTCTTCGAGGACAAACAGGTCGGATACATCAAAACCCTCGGTAGTGTTGTGCCTGACCCTATCGTGAAATTTCTCTCTGCTCAACTGCATCGGTAAAAATGGGATCCCCCCCGCGTTTTCCCTCGTGGCCAGAAAGAGGTGCAAGGTCTGTGCTCTGATCCCGGGAGAGAAGAGGCCGGTGGACAGGTCCGTGTGCCCCGGCCGCATCAGGTCGAAATTCCTGGTTTTCAATTCCTCCACCGATTCCCCCTGGCGAACATCGTCTCTCCTCTTCTCACCGGTCACCCAATGGATGGCCTGCCCTCTTATCCTGTAGAAAGGGTAATAGAAAGGGATAACCGACCTTACAAGAGACGGTTTCCAGCGGTTCTTCCTGGCTATGGCAGTGATTTCAGGAGGGGTATCCTTGACCTTGATCTTTGGTTTAATGAGGAAATTCAACCATGCTGAACGGCCGCCCACCACCATGAGCGCGGTACCGCAATAGCGACACTTTGTGCCTGTAGCCTCCTGGTCGAAGACCGTTTCGCCGCCGCACTGCGGGCATTGATGGCTGACGTAACAGGTTTTTTTCACGTATCAGGTCACGGGGTGGTTATTGAATCTTCTCGCCGCAATTCAGGCAGAAACGCGCTCCGTCCGGGGCCTTTTTCCCGCAATGAGGGCATTTCGTCTCCCGCTTCTTTATCTCCTGCCCACACCGGAAGCAAAATTTGGCGTCGGCGGGCAGATCTGTTTGACATCCGGGGCAGATCTGTCCTTTAACGACAGGCGTACCGCATCGGTAGCAAAACCTGGCGTCCTCGGGCAGTTCACAACGGCACTGGGGACATGGATAACCCTTAACCCGCTCCTTCTTACCTCCCTCACTCAATGCTCCTTTAAGAAAAGCCGGAATCATCATTCCCAGCCCCGCACCCAGCCCCATACCCATGCCGGACCCGGCGCCTGACGTCGTTCCTCCCGCCCCTGTCTCCGCAGCGTCGCCCATGAACTGCGCCGCTTTGAATCGAAGGTAGTCTCCCTCGCCGACAGCTTTCATGCTTCCTTTTTCATCGATGATTTTCTGAACATCATCCGGCGGGGTAATGGAACGTATGATGAGATCCCTGAGTTCGATACCGTATTTGAGAAACTCGTCCCGGACCCTGGCCTTGGCGGCGGCTCCCAATTCTTCATAAACCTGGGGCAGGTTGAGGAGGGTATCAAGGCTTTCACCCAGGAGGTCGTTGATCCTCGATACGATGATGCCCCTCAGAAAATCAGCTATCTCGTCGGTGGTGTAGATGCCCTGCGTCCCGGCGACCACGTTTACAAAAAGCATGGGCTGCAAAATCCTGATGGTGAAATTTCCGTTACCCCGGAGCCGGACCATGCCTAATTCACTGTCACGAAAGGCCACGGGGTCTCTCGTACCCCAGGTAAGATTTGTGAAGGTCTTCATCGCCACAAAATAGACGGCCACCCTGAAGGGACTCCGGAAGCCGAAAGGAAGGCTCAATGCTTTGGTCAGAAGAGGGAGATTCTGGGTAGTAAGGGTTTGCCGCCCGGGACCAAGCACGTCCAGGGCGCGACCATCCCGGAAAAATACAGCGGCCTGGTTTTCGTTAACCACCAGCTGGGCCCCGAACTTGATCTCTCCCGTTCCTGCGGGAGGAACGCGGTGCACCATTTCCTCGCCGGTTTCATCAATCCATTCCAGGACCTCGATAAACTCGCTCATTCGGCCACCTCACACCCATTGCCTTTCCTCTCGACAACCCGTTTCCGAGCCTCGAAAGATCTCTGAACAGCATCCACGGTGTTGCTCAAGGATTCGAGCCAGCCTTCGGTGGTCCCGGACTGCCGGTCGGGCACAAGCCCTTCAAGTTTTTCAGACTCACTTAACAGTTCTATGTCAAACTCGTAAAGGAGCCCCAACTCCTCCTGGGCGACTCCGGTTTCGTCGAAAAAGCCTGTGTAACCGTATACTGCATGGCGAAGCTCATCCTCAAGCCTTTCCAGTCTTATGGCGACCCGTTCCAGTTCTCCAATGGACTTCAAGGAAGCCAGGTCACCCTTCCTGGACATTGCCGTGATCAACCTTGAGATCTTTCCCCTGCAGCGGATTACCGCGCCGGCGGCTTTCTCCCGGACCGCTTTGTCGGCGCCCCGTCGTTTTTCCCTCGCCTGGTAGCCGGAGATGCCCGGTATCAGGCGGGTCAAAGATTCGAGAAGTCCGGCAACTTTGGATTGAGCCATGATATTTTCTCTCTACCTCTTCACACCTACAGGGGCGGCCTTGATTCTCACCTTTCCGTCTTTATACTCCACACGGTAAGCGACACGATCACAACTGTATTTTTCCCTTATCATCCGTGTTTGATTACCTACCATTTTTCGGACACTGGCAATAGTCGGGCCCGGCCGGCCCGTATTTTTTCTGTATGTCCTGTCCAGGACCATAAAGAGCGAGTTCATCTGCTCCCTGTCCTCTTCCGGAGAGGATATCTCAATAACGCCCGACTGGAGAGACTCACCGTCGTTTACAACCCTTCTCCTTCTGGGGGTCTTTCCCTCTTCGATATCCCGAAGGTTCCGCTGCCAATATTGAAGGAAGATATTATATCGGGAGATGGCCTGCTGGACCCGAAACCGCAGTGCGGTATTGGTTATAGTGACCGTCGAAAACCGACGTACCTCCCTGGCGACATCACCGGCCAGTTTCTCAGGAGGCCGTTTCAGCACCCCGAGAAAATACTGATCGTACCGTGTCTTCAGCGTCTGGATATCGCTTTCGAGCTGTCTGACCCTGTCCTCCATTTATCCCCCAATTAATATTTATAGATTCATCCTGGAAATGAGTACCTGGATGAGGACCATACCCCGCCATTTGTCATCACGCCTGTCCCGCCATAGCTCGAAGAGCGACGGCGGAAGCTGTAACCCATGTGACCTGTCCGCCATAGCCTGTAGGGCGACGGCGGAAGCGATCCCATAGCGGCCGGAGGGCGCCGTGACGAGCTTTTCAGCTCCGCCTGGGATTGTCGCGTCACTCTCGTTTCCCTCGATGCTCCTCGCAATGACGGCAAAATAATAATAAAGGTACGCATTAACCGGATGAACCATATTTATAGAATCGTAAAAGGTCCTTCTATGCCTTTTTACTCCACGGAAAGCGAAAAATGTCATTTTCACTTCCCTCACAAATCTTCAATTTGAGCGCCCCGCACATGGGCGCGTTGATGACTTTTTGCAAAGTCATCAACATGAACAATTTCTATCCGAAAATGATAACAGACCCCTAAAACCAATGCAAAGGCTTTAAGAGTAGGGTCTGGGGTCTGGGGGGTTGATTCACCGCAAAATACGCCCTTCTGCGTGAAACCCCGTGCTCCGAATTGGTGCCGGACTTCCAACAAGGCTCCATTAATGTAATATATAGTTATTTTTTGTAATAATTTTCTTGATCCTACCATTTTTTGAGGGTAACTTCATTACCATCCACCGCAAAGGAGGCACGCTTGATAAGTTCTTTCCTCGACACCCGCGAGGTTGCTGAATATCTGAGTATTAACGAAAAGCAGGTCTATAGCCTTATCCACAACCGCGGGCTTCCCGGGACCAAGATAACCGGAAAATGGCTTTTTCCCCGTCACCTGGTGGACAGGTGGATTGAATCCGGTGTGGCCGATTTTCCGGAAGAATGGTCTTTCGCCCAAAGGGCGCAGGGCCTTCTCCTCATTGCGGGAAGCGATGATCCCCTTCTTGTCCGGTTGATTTCCCTCTTTCGAAGGCGGTTTACCGAGACAATCCCCCTGCAATCGAGGGCCGGCAGCACCGAGGGAATCCTGGCCCTGAAAAGGGGGCTTTGCCATGCTGCCGCGGTCCATCTCCACCCCTCGGGTGACGCTCACCAGGATGCAGATTATCTTGCCGACCATTTCGATCAAAGGGCCGTGGCGGTCTCCATGGCGGTAAGGACACAGGGGCTCCTTCTCCCCAAGGGCAACCCACTGGGAATCCACACCCTGGAGGATACCCTGGCCGGCGGACGACGATGGGCCGGTCGTGAGGTCGGGACCGGCACACGTCTTCGCCTCGAAAGGGAACTTGATCGCCTCGGCACAGACCGCTCGGGGTTTGCCGATGACAGTCCGACCCTCGGCAGCCACATGGAGGTCGGTGTATCGGTAATGAAAGGACAAGCGGATGTCGGCCTTGCTATCCAGGCCGTCGCGGAGATGTTGGGCCTCGACTTCATTCCCCTTTTCCTGGAACGGTTCGACCTGGTGGTATACCGGGATACTTTTTTTCAAAAAGAGATCCAGAACTTTTTCGGCCTTTTGAATACCGGCGAATTTACAGGGATTGCAGCCGGCCTGACAGGCTACGACATTTCCGGTGCAGGTCGGATACTCACTGAGACAATATAACAGCCATAGCCATTCATGGACTTTTTACGACCCTATCATATTGGAACACAGGGAGGATTTATTCATGAATAGAAACAGGACAAGAATCGGGCTTGCCCTTCTGTTTGTTACGGGAATTCTCATATACGCGTTAAATGTGCCTTACGCGGCTGCCGGAAACCGTCTCAAGCTTTCCTCCACAACCAGTACCGACAATACCGGACTCCTTGACTACATTCTGCCTATCTTTGAGGACAAATACGGCATCAGGGTCGACGTCATCGCCGTTGGGACCGGCAAGGCCCTCAAGCTTGCTGAAAACGGGGATGTGGACGTCACCTTGGTACATGCCCCTGCCCTTGAAAAGGCATTCGTGGACGCCGGGTTCGGCATTGACCGCCGGCCCGTAATGGCCAATTACTTTATCATCGTCGGACCGAAGGAGGATCCTGCGGGGATAGGCTCCGCCCCCACCGCCGTCGAGGCTTTTCGAAAGATCGCCCGTTCCGGAAGTCCCTTCATATCCCGCGGAGACGGTTCGGGCACCCATGTGAAAGAGAAGGCCATCTGGATCAAGGCACTGGGGAAGGTCCCTCAGGCAAAGCCCTGGTACCTGGAATCGGGAAGAGGAATGGGCGGAACCTTGACCATGGCCGACGAGAAGCGCGGCTATACCCTGTCCGATCAGGGGTCCTATCTCAAATACGCCGACAAAGTTGAATTGGTCCCGGATTTTCACAAGCGGTCCCCACTCCTCTACAACCCCTACGGGATCATCGCGGTCAACCCGGAGAAGCACCCCGATTCCAATTATGACGGGGCCACGAAACTCATCGAATTCATGACATCCCCGGAGGGTCAGCGGCTTATCGGCGGATTCAAGGACAGGTTCGGAAACGTGATATTCGTTCCCATTGCGGGGCAGCAGCCTCCAGCCGCCGGGAATGTTACAAAACCTCGGTAATATAAGCTTTGGCCGGGTCAAATAACACGATGGAAAATCCCAGGGGAGGGTAATGGAGTACCTGATCAACGCCTTCATAGGGGCCCTTCGCCTGCTGGTCAACTTCGACCACGAGGTATTTACCATCGCCCTGCTATCACTTCGGGTCGCGGGAACGGCCACCCTGACCGCGGCCATCGTGGGCATACCCACAGCATATATCATCGCAACGAAGGAGTTTCCCGGCAAGGGAGCCCTGTTAACCCTGCTCAACACCCTCATGGCCCTCCCCACAGTCGTCGTCGGACTCTTCTGTTACTCCCTGTTGTCCCGCCGTGGGCCCCTGGGGTTTCTCGATCTCCTGTTTACCCCTACCGGGATCATCATCGGTGATATTATTCTCGCCGTTCCCCTCATCGTGGGACTCACCGTTGCCGCAGTCAACGCGGTTGACGACAGGGCTTCCCTGACCGCCATAAGCCTCGGGGCCAGTGCCCGGCAGGCCTCATGGGCAGTTCTGATCGAGGCCCGTTTTGCCCTCATGGCCGCGATTATCAACGGGTTCGGCAGGGTCATCGCGGAGGTCGGGTCAGCCATGATGCTGGGGGGCAACATAAGAGGCTACACCCGAACCATAACCACGGCCGTCGCCCTGGAGACGGGAAAGGGCGAGTTCGCCCTTGGCATGGCCCTGGGGATTATCCTCCTTTCCGTGGCATTTACCGTCAACCTGCTCTTCCGCAGATTCCAGAAGTACTGACCAGGATGGCTCTGTTTAAAATCGAAAATCTCTTATTTGATTATGGAGAACACCGGGTATTGAACATCCCGGATCTCCTGGTCGGCGAGAGCTGTATTACCGCCCTTACGGGACCCAACGGTTCGGGCAAAAGCACCCTGCTGATGCTGTTGGGACATCTTATTTCCCCTACCGCGGGCCGGATCCTGTTTGAGGGGAGGGACCTTTACTCCGGGGGGAAAGCCGCCATGGCGGCTTTCCGGCGAAGGACCGGTATCGTTCTCCAACTCCCCTACCTGTTCAGAAGTACCGTAGAGGGAAACGTGTCCTATCCCCTCCGTGTCCGCGGAACTTCCAGAGAGGAGATGGCCCGGCTGGTAAAAAGTGCGCTGAGCGCGGTGGGGCTCCCCGGTTTTGAGATGAGGAGGTGCGCGGAACTTTCCGGAGGCGAGGCCCAGAGGGTAGCCCTCGCCAGGGCCATTGTAATGAAACCCGATCTGCTCCTCCTCGACGAGCCAATGGCCAACGTGGATGCAGCCAGCCAGGCAGTGATGGAAAGGGTGCTCCTGGAAACATGCCGGGATGAGGGAACGACCGTTATCCTCACCACACATAATCTGGACAGGGCCTTCAGACTGGCCGACAAGGTGGCAACGATTCTGGAGGGGACGGTTTCTAACGGCGCAATGGAAAACGTATTCAAGGGGGCCCTCTACCAGGCCGGAGGAGGCTGGGTTTTTGATACGGGACGGATAACCATCGCCGTGCCGCAGGGAAAGGAAGGTTCACGCACGGCCTCGATCCCCCCGGAGTCCATTCTGGTCAGCCGCGAGCCCGGATCCACCAGCGCAAGAAATGCATTTTCGGGGAAGATCTCCGGCATTCAGGAAAGAAACGGATCGGTGGATCTCCGGGTGGAGGTGGGCGAGTCGCTCACCTCCCGTATAACCACCCAATCATACGCCCGTATGGAGTTAAAACTGGGGGAGGAGATAACCCTGATCTTCAAGGCGGAGTCGGTGAAAATCTATTAATGATTGGGTCGTGAAAAGTCATCATTAACGGGCTGCAGACCGAGGAATCTCAGGATATGTTCGGCCTTTTCAAGACTTTTCTCGGCGCCATCCATGTCGTGCATGGCATCCTGAACCTCTGCCATAGCCTGATAATCCCTGGCAATGGAAAAAGGGTCGCCACGTTCCCTGTCAATGGCCAGGCCGGACTTGACCGATTCCAGCCCGGCATCAGGGTCTCCGGAACGAGCCAGCAGCCTTCCCAGTGTTGCCAGACAGGCGGCCCTGACGCTCTCACCACCACCCCCGGCGCTTAATTTCAGCGCCTGTCTGCAAAGGGTCCCCGCCTTTTTCAAATCACCCGAAGCAAAGGAGATGGTTGCCAGGACACTCAAGGTTCTGGCCTTTACGATGGTCAAGCCCCTGGCCGATGCGATATCCCCGGCCTCATTGGCCAGTGTTGCGGCCTGGGCCGGGTTTGTTGTGGCCAGGGTTCCGGCAAGGTTGTTTAACGAGGCGGCGAGGGTGCCATCGTCGTTGATTTCTCTCGACAAGGCGATGGCTTCCCTGTATGAGGCAAGTGCTTTATCCACCATCCCCAATCGATCCTGGACCGCACCCAGGTTGTTCAGGGAGATGGCGGTTTCCCTTTCCATGTCCAGGGCACGGTAGATTGCCAGGGAATGCATGGCGTCCCTGATGGCCTGATGATATCGTCCAAGTGATAAATCCCCATCATATCTCCGGGCGTAAGTCCGGGCCTCATCTTCAAGCGTGGGGTGCTTAACGGGACGGTTGCCCAGACAGCCGGAAAGAAAAATCACCAGGAAAGCTACAACGCCGCTGATCGTGGCCGCACGCTTCATCGCCGGTCGACCTCCACCGTTGAGGGACCTGCATCCGTGGGGAAAGCCCCCTTCAACATCCAGTTCCCCTTGACCGCCTCTACGACCCTCTCCGACTCCTCCATGGTTCCTCTGAGGCTCCTCGCGGCACCCGGAAGTTCATTGGACGCCTCCGCGAGGTTGTCCGCCGTCTTACCTACGGAGATCAGGATGCCCGGTATTTCATTGGAGGACTTTTTGACATCATCAGCGATGGCATCCAGTTTGCTCAGGGTTTTTCCCGCCGATGCCAGGAAACGTGAAGTCTCCCTGGAAATTTCAGGAAATTTTTCTGAGGTAGTCTGAACATTTTTGACGGTTATACGGATTTCCTCCACCATGGGAATCACCCTGTCCGCAAGCTCTTTCAAAGACGCGGCCGTTTCCCCGGCCGCCTTCACCGTCCGTGCAAGATTGTCGTACATCCTGTCGTCCTTAACCAGCCGTCCCAATGTTCCCTTACCTTTGGAAATCCCATCCATAAGATCGGCGGCGGCCAGAAGACCCTTTCCCAATGCCTGGCGGTCATCGGCAAGTTCCCCGGTTATCTTCCCCAGGTTGATCAGGACCTCCTCCAGCCTGCGGCGCAGGGGGGTTACACTTTCCAGAAGGGCGTTGATGGAGATGGGAGACTGGGTTCTCAGCAACAAACCCGGCTTCAGGGACAACGCGTCCGGCGAGCCGACCGTAACCTCGACACTCTTGTCACCCAGGAGCCCAACCGAACCGATGGTTGCCATGGAGTCCTCCTTGATCCTGTCCTGGTAGCTCTTTTGAATCTGAAGGGTTACTCTGACACCGCCCGTTCCGGTGAAGGAAATAGAGTTCACGGTCCCGACCTCGACCCCGGAAAGGAACACCGGGGCCCCTACCTTAAGCCCACCCACACTGTCGAAGATGGCAAACAATTTGTACCTTTTCACAAAGACATTCTGACGGTTGGCAATGGTAAGCACCATGACCAAGGCGGCCGCGAGTCCCACGAGCACAAGAGATCCCACAGTCAATTCCATGAAGGTCTTTCTCTTCATCGCATTCTCCCGCATCTTCCGGACGTGTCCCGGAGCATTTCACTTCCCCCAAAAACAGCAGGCACGAATGGTCTTAACCCTGACCATGCATCATCAACCATCCCCCACCCCATGATGTACGCTCCGCGCACATCATACTTGATGGACTTTTTGCAAGTCCTTCAACCATAAAGAAACATCTGGATCTGTTCCAGGTGTGTAGCTTTGAACTCCTCCGGCGTACCGGCCATGAGTACTTTCCCGTCCTCCAGCATGGCCATCCGGTCAGCGATGTGAAACGCCGACCGGATATCGTGGGTCACAACGAGAGATGTATTGCCTCCCTGTCGATTCAGGTTTTTAATGAGATGCGACACTGAATCAGATGTTACCGGATCCAGCCCTGCCGTGGGTTCATCGAAAAGCACGATACTCGGTCCCAGGGCCAGGGTACGGGCAAGACTGACCCTTTTCTGCATCCCCCCGCTGAGTTCCGATGGATATTTTCCATCCTCACCCTCAAGATCCACCAATTTTAACAGTTCCATGGCACACCTGAAGGCTCTCTTCTCCCCCGAAGCCGTGTGTTGGAGGATGGGAAAGGAAACGTTCTCGCCCACGGTCAGGGAATCGAACAGAGCCCCACCCTGAAAAAGAAATCCAACCTTGAGCCAGAGGGCCTTCCATTCCCTCTCGGTCTTAAAGGAGGTCACCTCCATCCTGTCCACGGTTATCGTGCCCGAATCCGGGACCATCAATCCGATAATGCACTGAAGGAGAACCGATTTGCCGCTTCCACTCCTGCCCATGATGACCATGGTTTCGCCTGCGCCGACGGACAGGTTAATGCCGCGGAGCACCTCGTGGCCATCCAGCGTCTTCCAGACATCCCTGATCTCTATGACGGATCTTTGGTCCTGGTTGATGGCGTTCACCTCATTCCGGGAAGATAACCAGAAGGATCCTGGTCATGTAGACGTCCGACAGAAGGATGAGAAGGGAAGCCAGAACAACCGCAGCCGTTGTAGACCGGCCGACACCTTCGGTCCCTCCACGGACGTTGAACCCCTCGTTGCAGGCAACCGTCCCGATAATCAGGCCGAAAACCGCAGCCTTGATCAGCCCCGGAGTCACATCCGTAATGCTGACGTAATCAAGGGTCTTATAGTAGTAGGTACTGTAATTGATCCCACCCTGCGTGACGGCGACAATGAGCCCACCCGCAATTCCCAGGACATCCGCTATGGCGGTAAGAAGCGGCAGGACCAGAACACAGGCAGTGATCCGGGTGGCGGCCAGGTACCGCTGGGGGTTCACGGCGAGCACCTTGAGGGCATCGACCTGCCGGGTTACGATCATAGATCCGAGTTCCGCACTGATCCCGGAGCCGGACCTTCCGGCTACCAGCAGCGCGGTGATAACGGGCGAAAGCTCCTTGACGACGGACAGTCCGACCACCGCCGCCACATACTGACCCGCACCGAACTGGCCAAGGATGTCAATCGTCTGCATACACAAAACGATCCCCATCGACATACCCGCCAGGCCGATGAGGGGTAGTGACCGCACCCCAATGGAGTACATCTGTTTGATCGTCTCAGCAAAGTAGGTCGGCCGGGTGAATATCATGCCAAGCGACCCGATACCGAACATGACCAGACCGCCGAGATAATAGATGCAGTCAAGGAGCAGATTTCCTATGCGTCTCAGAATCAGAAACATCCGAACTCCCTGCCGGCCGGTATGTACCGAATCATTCAAATGGTCCTTCCGGCGGCCTCCGCGAACCGGGCCAACCTCTCCATCAGCTCCCTGAAAGTACTCGGCTTAAGTGATTGAGGTCCGTCACACATGGCGACCTCAGGTTTGGGATGCACCTCTACCATAAGCCCGTCGGCCCCGGCCGCCACCGCGGCGAAGGAGAGCGGCTTGACATACTGCCAGTGCCCGGTTGCGTGAGAAGGATCGACTATGACGGGCAGGTGGGTCTTTTCCCTGAGGACCGGAACCGCGCTTATGTCCAGGGTGTTTCGTGTCGCGGTCTCGAAGGTCCGGATCCCACGTTCGCAGAGGACCACGTTGGGGTTGCCCGCGGACAGAATGTATTCCGCCGACATGAGGAACTCCTCGATTGTGGTCATCATTCCCCTCTTCAACAGGATGGGGTTGCCGATATGCCCAAGCTTCTTGAGAAGGGCGAAATTCTGGACATTCCTGGCGCCGACCTGGAGCATGTCGCAATATCCCGCCACAAGGTCCACGTCCTCCGGGTTGACCACCTCGGTGACCACCGGCATCCCCACTTCCTCCCTGGCCTCGGCCAACAGCTTCAACCCCTTTTCCTCCAGGCCCTGAAAGCTGTAGGGTGACGTGCGGGGTTTGAACGCCCCTCCCCTGAGGATGCTGCCACCGGCAGCCTTGACCTCCCTCGCCGTTTCCAGAAGGGATTCCCTGCTCTCCACACTGCACGGCCCCGCGATAACCGTGATCCTCTGCCCGCCGAATGCCACTCCCGGCGCGATCTCGATAACGGAGCGTTCCCCGACCCCCTCGTCCTTGACCTGGATGCTCGCCAACTTGTAGGGCTGGAGAATGGGAACAACCTTTTCAACCCCGGGTATGGCATCCAAGCACTGGAGCCGCGCCTTTTCCCTCTCGTCGCCGATGGCGCCGATGACGTTTCTCTGCTCTCCACGTATCAAGTGGGGCGTATAGCCCAGTTCCCTGATCCTTTTCAGGACCTCTTCGAGCTGTTGATCCTGAGCGCCTTCCTTCATTACTATAATCATTTTCTATATCTCCTGTTTTAGCAGCCCGATGGGGTTCTCCGACAGGTTTCTAGGGTCTTTCGACTTTTTTTAATAATTCGAAGATCTTTCCGGTTTTGCCTACGCTGTCGAAAATCAGCGTCGAGGACATGGTCGCGGTGCTGATGGCGTCCACCTCCGGATCGAACTCTCTATCTTCAAGGACAGAAAGCCCCAGAAGTTTTTTCCTCATGGCTGCCACCTCTTCATCGTTCCAGGTCCTGTTCCAATATTTGGTCACATATATAGCGTCAAAATCCACGATCTCCCCCTTGGGGTTGAAAGTGAGAATGAAATGGATTGGATGGCATACGTCGCACAGCGGCAGCCGGTTGACCACTCGTGAAAACACCTTGCCTCGTTTGCTCTCCCCGACGTAGACCTCATCCCCTGACGGCAGCTTGACCGTGTGTATCCCCACCGTTCCGTACCCGGCGCGCTTCATACTGGCCTCTACCCGGTCGAAAAGGGCATCCTCGGAAAGAGGGGGCTTAAGCTCCTTCATGCTCCAGTCCGCCACCTCCGAAGGAGGGGCCTTCTCAACCAACTTATCAATATCCCCCGAAAGAACATCCCTGATCCCGGCAACCAGGACCTCGGGAGAATCGAAGACGCCGAAATGGGCATCCATGACCACCATCCCCCCGACTGTCCGGCGAAGTAACAGTGTAAAGGGTGTTCCGCCCGGGTTGCCCAGAGCATCCAGCAGCCTTAACCGTGGATCAGGAATAAGGGGAAAAGGAACGGAGAATTCATCCCTGAATTCCTTTACCACCCGCGCATTGTTGCCAACCCCGACACCGAGGAATCGGACTTTTATGGACAGACCCGGGTCTGACGCAACCAGATCATAGGCACGATTAAAAATCGGGGCCGCCAGCCGGCAGCTGAAACAGTAGCGGTTGAACAGCTCCAGGACAATGAGATTTCCCCACACATCCTCCGCCCTGAATTCCCCGCTTGTCCCCATTTTGTCGGACAGACCCAGATAGGCGGCGTCTGGTGTGGACAGGTCCAACGGAAACCGGTAGTCGGGAAAAAAATCCCCGGGTTGGATGAGCCGGCCCTGGGCGCCGGCGCCGGCAGGCACAAGGAACACGGCTATAAGAATCAGTGAAGCGAGCCGTTTAATTGTCGGCCCATTTGGCATTTTCATGATGCAGCTACCTTTCGACAGCCCTGCAGAGCTATCACTTTCTGGATACTTCCAGTACCGACCGGGCCGCTGTCATATCCACCACCGGAACCTCGATTGCGCCCTCTCCAAACAGGGTGTCGGCCAGTTCCTGGGAAAGGGATCGATAACGAAGCACCGCATCGATAACCAGCTCGCCCTTTTTAAGCTTAGGGGGAACGAGGAAGGCGTAATCACTGACGTCCGATCCCTTGGGGGGGATTGTCCGGACATAGGAAAAGTGGGAGATCTCCCATGGTTTATATGTGACATTCCCATCTTTATCGACAGCCACCGCGTGAAAAATATTGGCGTCCGGATCGATATCACCTTTTTCGTCCACTGCACCTGAACGGTAAAGCACGTTGCCCCTGGGATCCTTTACCGCTACGTCGAGCCACATCTGCCGCACCTCGGTGAGGCTCGTGGGGAGATTATGGCCCGCTCCCACATTGAACACTTCGACTGTGAATCGAGCTACCTTTCCGGATACGGCCTTGTCGGGAAGAAGGATCTTGATTACGGCGGCGGATTTCAGCCTGGCCCTGGCCATAGCGGCATGCTTGTCCGCTCCGAGCATCGCGGTTACAGTAAAGTTTCCTCCAACGAATTCATGGGTATAGACGTTGTTTCGCTCCGGCCCCAAAGGGGAGGCCTTGCCGGGATTAATGGGTTTTTGCATAGTCGCCGCCGCCTCTATCGCCTTTTCCAGCGGCATCATGTGGCAGTCCTGACAGACGATGCCCGCCCTGGCGTAGACAGATATCCGCCACTCCTCGTAGGTCCTCTCCAATGGAAAATTTGTCGCTGGATGAAAGACATTGTGGCAGGAACCGCAGAACTCTGCGGTGGTGTGCAGCTTGGAATACGCGGTGTCATGCCCCGGGGAATCGGAATTCCTGTATGGGCCTCTTTTCAGGTCGCCCGGATCCATGAGCATGGCAGCGTTGTAAGGCTGCATGAGAGGCGTATTCTCCCAGGTCAACTCCGCGATCGTGTGGCAGAAATCGCACTGGACACCCCTCGAGGCGATCGTTCCGGCGGTAAAGACGCCTTTTTCAGCATCCAGGACAACCTCCTCTCCCACTGTTCCTATGGGAGTGTGACACCCCGCACAGAGGTTGCGGATGGCACCGTTCGTCTCCCTGTCGCCCATTACCCACAGGGCCTGGAAAACGGGGTCTTTTAGTGCATTGGAGTGCATGGACCCGTTCCATTGGCGATAGATGTCCCCGTGACAGATCTTGCAGCGGTTCGGGTTCTCATACTCCGAGGAACTGACCGGCCCGCCGGTTCTGGTGTTGAGGAGGGAGGGAAAGAAGGGATATTTTTCCCTTTCCGCTGCCCGGCCAGACCCGGGGAACGCGAAAACGAACATCAAGGGGATCACGATTAAAAGGTTTCTCTTCCTCACGCTTACCTTCCTCTGCCGCACTTGTGTTTCGTTTTTGCGATGGCTGTCGGGACCAGATGGACAAATGCCGGGTTCCACCCCCACCCCAGGATGCACGCTCCGCGCTCGTCCTGTTTGATGGACTTATTGCGAGTCCATCAATCGCGAGTATAACAACAAAGTTCAGTGTTTCCAAAAAAAATGGTAAAGGAGAAAGCATGATAAACGATCCTTCGACCCTGCCCATGATGGTCATGGCCGATCCTGACGGAGAGGTGTTTGAGCACCCCTACCTCAGAATGATGGGCGCGTCCGGGAGGTTTCACAGGCCGCCCACACCGGAGGAGATCATCGAGATCCCCTATGGCGCCGATCTGCATATCCTGCCCGGTCGGCACCCGGTGGGAGTGGACCCGGAGACGGGCCGCACAGAGATCGTACACTCCTTCAGAGGGAAACCGGTCTTCGCCGTTTCGGCCTTTTTGCCCCCAGCCTATACATCCCTGCTATGGACGGCTTTCATAAAGGATCATGACGCCTCCTGTCTGCCGCTGTACGCATACACTTCCCTGGGCTGGAGAGACGGTTCTTTCGTCACCACGGCCGTCCGGGTGGACCCCGATCCACGCCAGGACCTGGACAATTATCCGGCGGGGGAAATAGAGAATGAGAACGCGCGCCGCGCCGTACGGAAGCATCCCGACAATCGTCTGATCAAACATCTGGCGCACTGCTGTATTACTTACAGGTGTCCTGCGGCCCGCAACCTTTTCCTCGGCAGGTACGAGGCCCCGCTTCCCACATCCAAAACATGCAACGCCCGATGCGTCGGGTGCATCTCACTGCAGGATGCCGAATGCGTCCCCTCGACCCAGGACCGGATTTCCTTTTCCCCCACACCTGAAGAGGTCGCCGAGGTCGCCGTAGGACACCTGGAACAGGTCCCCAACGGCGTAGTGAGTTTCGGACAGGGATGCGAAGGGGAACCTCTCACCCAGGGGGGGCTGCTGCAGGCGTCCATAAAAATGATCCGGGAAAGAACCGGGACAGGAACGATCAACCTTAACACCAACGGCAGCCGACCGGATGTCCTGAGGAGGCTTTTCGATGCCGGGTTAGACAGTGTACGAATCAGCCTTAACAGTGCCAGAAGGGATCTTTACAACAGCTATTTCAGACCATCAGGTTATACATTCGAAGATGTAATTCGAAGCATGGCCCTGGGAAACGACATGGGGAGGTTCGTCTCCATCAACTATTTCGTGTTCCCGGGCCTGACGGATGAGTCTGCCGAGGCCGACGCATTGGAAAAGATTATCGAAAAAACCGGTATTCACATGATCCAGTGGAGGAACCTTAACATCGACCCCGACCTGTACATGGATTCCCTGGATTGGGACGGAACGAAGGATACAATCGGGATAAAGCCGCTTATGAAAAGAATTCATAAGCGGTTCCCAAAGATGCGGTTCGGCTACTTCAATCCGGCCCTGGGATAATGGGGATTACTTTGCGTGTTTATGGCACTTGACACACACGACCTTTGGGGGATGTTTGGATCCGAGGGGCGCGTCACCCTTCGGGGAATGACAGAGAAGGCACGCCTGGTTCGTGTTCAAGGAACGATGAATCCCGTCCGCGGGCATGAACGGGTATTTCTTGGACGACAGGTAGAAAAGGACCGCCAGAATAACGACGACGAAGGCAACATAGTTAAGGATGTCCGTGAAACCGGTGCGTTTTTTCTTCATGGCCCACCTGATATTTTTCAGACCTTATTCAGATCTAAACCTGTCGATCATCCGATGTCAATGGAATTAATTCCCATGGCCGGAGCACAGTGAGACATGTGAAAGGGTTTGATCCGGCGCCGGAGGAGAAGTTCTTCCCCCGGCGCCGAGGGTATAAAGAGGCTATCAATCGGGGGTCTGAAGGCCAAAAAAGTTACGGAACAGTTCCTCGGAACGCTTTCTCCCCTCCTCGGTAAGCGCTACGGATCTGGACTTGCTCCTTGGATTGTCGATATACCCTCTTTCGTGGAGACGGTTCATGACCTCCCAGTCCTGCCCTTTCCAGGCCCGGTGCCCGGAATCGTCCCTGTAGGTCGTCAGGCAAAGAAGAGCCAGCACTGTCTCGTCCACTTTGTCATTGTTGTACTTCACGTCGTTTCCCATTGCTTCATCCTCCGTCGGTTGATAGAGCCGTAAAAAGTCAAATCATTGATTTGCACGCCCCGTAAGTGGGCGCCTTGATGACTTCTTTGCGAACCCATCAATTGATCAAGCGATTACCGGTGGCATTATGAGGAATGCAAGACAGGGGCCAGAGTTCTGTTTGATCTCGGCTTCGTAGACAAGCCCATTAAGGTAGTTAATATGCCTGGAGGAGGAGGGGGAGTAGCCTTCGCCCTCATCGATGGTCCGAGGGTGCCCACGGCCTTGGAGACGTATGATCGGCCCTCTTCGAGGGCGGGGGCGTTATCTCCACCAACCTCTGTTCTGGAGGGTCCTGGGAAATGGAAAAAGGTGGGCGATTCTGAATAGAGTTTTCATGGCATCACTCGATCATTTATTGGGTTGATTGAAGGTTGATGACTTTGCAAAAAGTCATCAACGCGCCCACTGAAGGGCGCCCAAATCGAAGATTTGTGAGGAAAGTGAAAATGACACTTTTCGCTTTCCGCATTGTGTCGCCCCGGCCACCACCAGTGTGGTAATTATGCCGCACCAGTCATGATTTATCTCTCCTCATGGTTCCATGGGGGCCCTCTCCCGAGGAAATTTTCGGCATGATTCGAAGGGTGCCGAAACCCTGCAGAGGCCCATGAATCCTTCAAGGACGCCCCACGGTCAGCGTGGTTTCAGAGAATAGATATCGATGGGCGGGAAATTCGGCACACATATTGCGTCATTGCGATGGGAAAGTCAAAAAAGGGGAGAAATCATCAGGAGACCATAATGGAAATACAGAGGGTTTTCGAAGTTCCGAAAAGCCAATCCACGCAGGGTAGGGACAAGGACGTGGAAATGATGGCCAGATCCTTCTACCGGCTCCTCCGGAAAAACGGCTATACCCAGAACCAGGTTATCAGCGTAGCGGGATACATCCTCGACGGCCTGATCCGGGAGTTCGAGACTGATGCATCCTCAGACGTCCAACAGCCTGAAGACCAACCTCAAATGTTACAAAGCGTCATTTAGAAGATAAAAAAGGCCCCGGGACATTAAATGTCCCGGGGCCTTCAGGTGGCCTGCTCTAACGTGGCTTACAGAGCCGTGACGTTGTTGGCCTGTGGTCCCTTGGGGCCATCTACGACCTCAAAGCTCACTTTCTGGCCTTCGTTCAGGGTCTTGAAACCATCGCCCTGAATGGCCGAGAAATGGACGAAAACATCCGGTCCTTCGGCCTGCTCGATGAACCCGAAACCCTTGGACTCGTTAAACCACTTTACAGTTCCTTCTGCCATTTTACTTCTCCTTCTCTTTCTTCTCTGTTTTTTTGCAGCTTACCGGAACAGCCTTTGGATAAAGCAAAAAAGGCCCTGAACGTAAAGCCCAGGACCATTGGATGTTCCCCATAAAGCTCTTCCGTACTACAAAAACTGGTTTGAACCGGGAGCAACTCTCACCGGCGAGGATTATATACGCTAAAGGGAGAGGACTTGCAAGCATTATTTTCGGGGATTCCTTCAGGGGAAGGACCATGGTCTATAACTCCTTTGCCATTTTGAAGAGAATGGGGTATTTTCCGATTCCGTGACCATACGGTCACGGAAGGTGGTCACAGAAGGAGGATCGATTTCCATGACCGATGAGAAAATTGCCGCCCTGCACTTTGACAGGCTGGAACCGTCTCTGCGAGAGAGAATCCTGGAGACGGCGGCCGAGGAATTCTCCCGTTTCGGCTACCGGGTGACAAGCATGAACCGGGTTGTTGAGAAGGCGGGGATTTCGAAAGGAGCACTGTTTAAATATTTCGGCACCAAGGCGGGCCTTTTCAAACGCGTTTACACAAGGGCACTGGACGAGGTCAGGGAAACTCTCCGACGGGTCCGGGAGGAAACACACGGGGACCCATTTTTCTCAAGGCTGGAAAGGATCCTCACCGCAGGGCTGGAATTTACCGACCGGCGGCCTGTGTACGCCGCCATTTACTACAGGGTGATATACACCGGGGATTCCCCCCACGGGAAGGAAATCCTGAGGGAGATCCAGGCCGAGTCTCAACGCTTTCTTCGATCCCTTATTGAAGACGGCATCGCCCAGGGAGAACTCCGCCGGGACCTGGATCCTGAAAAAGCCGCGTTCATCCTCCAGGGAGTCCTGGATCGGTTCCTGCAGGCCCGATATCTCGATTTCATGGCGCCCGACCTCCGCCCGGAGGCTGGGTCGGCTTCTGGTGAAGATGAATGGATCCGGGAGATCGTCAAACTTTTTCAAAAGGGTATGGAAAACCATGAATAGAACATTGATCCTGTTGAAGAGAAGTGTGGTATCGATTGGAATCCTGGTCACGGTGCTTTTTTCCCCGCAGGTCGTCCCCAACGCCGTGGCGGCCTCCAACACCATTTCCTTCGGGGTGCTTCCCGTCATCCAGGCCCTTCCTTTGTTCGTCGCCCGGGAGAAGGGATACTTTTCCGACGAGGGCCTGAATGTGGAGCTGATCACCTTCAGGTCCGGCCTTGAAAAAGACGCCGCCATGGCCGCCGGAAGGACCCAGGGCTACTTCGGGGACATGCTCACCTCCCTCATTCTCGACGCCAACCAGATCCCTTCGAGGATGGTTGCCACCATCTACAACACCACCGGCGACCAGCGCATGTTCGCCGTCTTAGCCGCGCCCGGCACCGGTAAACCGTCCTTGGCCGAGCTTGCCGAGGCGGGGATCGCGGGCAGCTCCAATACCGTCATCGAGTACCTTACCCGCAGACTCCTCCAGGCCGAAGCGCCTGGGGCGAAGCTCAACCTCATCGAGGCGAAGAGTATTCCATCCCGGGTTCCCATGCTTCTTTCCGGAAGAGTTCCCGGAGCCGTTCTCCCCGAACCATTGGTGACCTTCGTTGAGAAGAAGGGGGCCACGGTGGTTGCTGACGACCGTGGAAAGGGGATCGCGCCTACGGTTCTCCTGTTTACAGAAAAGTTCCTGCGTGAGCGAAGGGATGACGCCCGGAGGTTCCTGGCCGCCACCGCCAGGGCCTCAGCTTTTATCAGCGAGAACCCCCAGAGCGTTCGCCCCATCATGATCAGGTACGGCCACGTCCCGAAATCTTTGCAGAACTCCCTCCCCATACCGGCATTTGCTCCTCCATCAGTTCCAAAACGCCGCCTTGTGATGGATTCCTATAATTGGCTCCGGAGCAAGGGGATTCTCAAATCCGAACTGACCTGGGGGGATATGGTCCAGGAAGGGCTGCTTTAATTAAAGGGTCATCCTGGAAATGAGTACCTGAATGAAGACCGGACTTCGGGAAAAGCTAATTCAACACGGAGTACACGGGGTTAAACAATTTTGTTTCTGTTTCTTGCACAGGTCAAGAACAAGCTGACCGCAAAGTTAACGAAGTTTAAAACCAGGACCTTATGGCTTTTTGATCCCCTCTGTTAAACCCTCTTTTAAAACCCTGTGGAGCAGCCTGCGAGGGGCTGTACTGTGGTAAATTAGCTCTTGACCTTCGAGATTGCTTCACTCGTAGATCGGTTCACAATGACAGCAAAATAATAAAGGTACCCATTAACCGGATGAACCAAATTAAAGAAAAATTCCGTGCATGGTGGCAGGCCAGCCGCCCACCCTTTTACATCGCCACCTTCATTCCCCTGACCGCAGGCTGGCTCCTGGCGGTGAAGGGCGGCGCGCCCCTGCAGGTGGGCCTCTTTCTTCTCATCAACCTGTACTCGGTGATGGTGCACCTGGCTACCAACCTGGCCAACGACTACTTCGACCACGTCCTGGGCGCCGACGCCGGGGAAAGTATCGGCGGCTCCAGGGTTCTCCAGGAAGAGAAGATCAGCATCGGGGACCTGCGCGCTTCCCTTTGGGTCCTCTATACCGGAGCCGCCCTTCTGGCGGCGGGATTCATGACCATCCGGCACATGTGGATCATGTCCCCCCTGGTGCTCCTGTCCCTCTTCTCAAGCCTTTTCTATACCGCCCCCCCTATACGCTATGGCTACCTGGGGTTGGGGGAGATTTTTGCAGGGGTGAACATGGGGCCGGTAATGGTGGTGGGGACCCAGTGGATCATAACAGGCGCCCCTTCCGTGACCGCATTCCTCGTTTCCCTGCCCATCGGGATGATGGTGGCCGGAATTCTCTACTATCAGAGCATGCCGGACATGGAGACCGACGCGTCGGTGGGAAAGCGGACCATCACTGTCCGCCTGGGCCGCCGTGGCGCTTATTTCGGCCTCATGGTCCAGTGGGCCGTCACCTACGCCCTCATCCTGGGCCTGACCGCCGGAAACATCCTGTCACCCATTGCAGCCTCATCCCTGCTTACCCTCCCCATCCTCGTCAGGCTCCTGCGTATTATCCCCGGAATCGAGGACTGGCAGGAGTTAAACGGGTACGGGCACTATGTCAGAAAACTTTACTTTATCAACGGTACCATCATCATCCTGGCCGTTTGGCTCCGCTAAGATAAAGAATGTTCAATGTTCAAAATGTTCAATGTTCAATGTTCAATGTTCAACGGGACAGGTCAGTCCAGGGTCCAGAGTCCAGAGAGGAAGATCAGGCGCGGGGGACAAAAGGATGTCATTGCGAGCCACGAGTGAAACCGCGGGCGCCGCAATCCCGGGCGAAGCTGAAAGGGTACGATTCTCGATGACGGATCAGACCTCGACACTTCGGTACCTCGATACCTCGACACATGCTCTTTGAACCTGGAACGGTTTCCCCGGCACGGATCTACACGGGTTGTGGGAAAAGCGGTGGGGCTGCCTATTTACTTTTGAACAAGCTCAGCATTCTTTTCAGAAGGGGCGGCTTCGCCGCATTTTCAGGCGGGGGTGATGCCGGTTTTCTCATGTATTCCATCGGTTCCGTTTTCTGCTGCGTGGCCCATTTCACCCAAAAGGCCCTGTCCGGGTGTTTGTAGTTCATAGCTATTACTCTGTCGAACCATATCCGGGCGTTTAACCCGTCTCCAAGGCGGCGGTACATCTCTCCCACAAGGTAGGCGGTCCAATAAAACCTGTTTTCCATTACGCCTTCTTTTTCAAAAGCCTTTTGGAAATACTCTATTACCTTCCTTCGGTATTTCAGCTCGTCAGCTTTTTGTCCATCCAGACTTGAACACCATACAGCCCGAAGATAGAGCGAACCGACGGCAAAATCGCTCAGCCCTTTCGCTTCCTTCAAAATAGCCAGGAACTCCCATTTACGGCTCGATGAAATTTCCATTCCATCAAGCTTTGGCGTGATCCGTTCCTCTACGATCTGCCTTGTCTCCTGGTCCATGGAGCCGTTTTCTGCAGAGGCTTTCGTATAACCGCAGCCGGGACAGGTGTATACCAGAAAACGAATGGGCTGTTCTCCGACAGCCATTTCAAAGGTATCGGTCGTCACCGGGCCGAAATTGTTGGTATGGGTAACCTTTTGCGAGTCGAAGGTTACGCCGCAGCAGAGACAGGTTACTTCGATGGGAACAAGGGTTGTCACAGTTGATCTTCCCTCAGGGCGAAAAATCCGGACTGGAAATCAGTGGGGACCGCCTTCGTCGCCACTATGCTCCCCACCACCACCGGAGCTCCCTCCGTTGTTCTCGTCTGCCATATTCTCTTCACCGATGGCATCGCCGGTTTCGTCTTCGCCGGTTGATGACATGTTCTCCATATACTTTTCAACAATATCATCAGGATCATTATCGGAGATACCCTTGTAGGCTCTCTCTGAAAGATCTTTCAGAAATTTGGCGATATCGCCTTTGTCTGCATCCTTATCCTCAATGAGCGCAGCGGCGTATTTGCCGACTTTACGGGAATCGACGCCATACCCGCTGGCGGCCTTTACCATCTCCATGATCTGAACAGGCGCCAGGCGCCCGCTGGAACGATCCCCGGCCATGACGCTGAAGATGTCGCGTAGGGAGTCCCTGTCCATACCCGCGGCAATGGCGCCAGCCGTCTCAATTATCAGATCCTCTCTCTTTTCCTTGCTCATTCCAAGACCTTTCGCAAGACCGGCGGAAAATTCCATGCGTTCCTCAACCCTTTCCATTGCCCTGATTATGGATTTCTCGCCCACGTTCTTGACCAACCCTTCCAGGATCTTGCCGGCGAGCGGTTCGGGAGGCAGGTCCTTTTCCCGGGCGGCAGCCAGCGCCTGGAGCATCTCCACAAGGCCATCGCCGCTTACACCATTTTCGAGAGTCCTTTCGATAACGGGAGCGATAATATCCTCGGGGACACCTGCTTTGACAGCCGCGATCGCATTCTGGAGGACGTTGTCTCTCTCGTCGGGTAATGCGATCGTTTCGGCGATCTTACGGCTTATATTATCCGACAGGGTTGGAACAGCCATCGCCGGAGCGCACAGGATGATCATCGACATGACAGTCATAACTGTGATTACCACGCCGTTGATCACGCCACCCGTATTCAACCGCTGCTTCATCGTCTTCACCTCCAACAATATTGACAACCTCGAAAAAGTCTCCTTGCCAGGTTCCACCCCCACCCCGGTATGTACGCTTCGCGTATATACCGCTTGATGGACTTTTTACAAGTCCATCAATTTTCTCTTAATAGACCTGTAATGCGCCGTTCGGGAGATCCTTTACCGTCAGGACCCCCGTGACCCCACCAAAATCATCCCTCTCCAAACGGCCCCGTCCAGTACCAACGGTGATGGAACCATCAACGATAAAAAAGTACCGATAGCGGCCGGGCGCGAGACGGAGACTTGCCGACCATATCCCCCGGTGCCGTTTTTCAGCGGGCACCTTCAGGATGGCCGCCTTAATCGATCGCGCCTTCATAAGGACCAGAGACACCCTTTCGGCACGGGGGGCCTCCACCGAAAAACGGATGAAGTTCCTGTCGGCAACAGGACCTGTCCGAAACGGGGCGCCGGCACATCCAAACAGGAAACCCGCCACCAACAGGAGACATGTTCCAGACCTAGATGCCAATCCTGACCACAGAATTCTTCGAACCAAAGTCATCGTTGATCAAATAGTCCGCTGTGGGATCAGCTACACGCTTTTCCCCATCTATGAGAAGGACATATCGGTATTCCCCGGGTGGGACATTTAATTCGACCAGCCAGTAGCCTTTTTTCCCGCGGGGTTTCAGCGGGATCTCTCCGGACCAGTGGTTAAAGTCACCCAATACGGAAACGGAATGGGCCCCGGGAGAATAATAGACGAGCCTGAAGGAGGCCGGCCGCATGGGAAGGTCGGGTACCCGGCGGAAATACGAAGCCGCTCCGAGACCGAGCAGAAGACACGCTGTGGCCACCGCCGCTCCCGCAGCAAATGGACCAAGCGGGGGCAGAAGACCGCGGATAAAGGACCAGAAACCTCGCGGCAGTGCGATGTCAGGGGCTTTCCTAACACTAAGGCCCTTTGCTGTCCGGTCCATGGCCCCGACCTGCTCGATGTACCTTTGGAGGGAAGGGTCCCGACCAAGCAGAAGTTCGAATGTGTCCTTCTCCTCATCCTGGAGATCACCATCGACGTACCTGTGGACCAGGTCCAGATCTTTCCACTTCACCTTACACCTCCCTGAGAAGAGACATGAGGGCATGGCGGGCACGGTAAACCCTGACCCTTGCCGTACCCTCTTCGATCTCGAGCACCTCGGAGATCTGCCCATAGGACAGGCCGTCCACGTGTTTCAGAAGGAAGGGCGCACGGTAGGCCTCCTCCAGAAGTTCCAGAGCCTGGGACAATCTGGCGGCATCCTCCCTGCCGGATAGAATCATCTCCGGGGTCGGGGTGTTCGCCCTTCCCAGATGTTGTGCCGTCTCGGTCAACTTCCTTGCCCTGCCCGCCTTTGCATAGTGGTTCTTCATCGTATTTATCGCAATGCGATAGATCCATGTCTTGAAGGAGGATTCCCCCCTGAATTTCCTCCTGGACCGGTAGGCTCTGAGTGCCGCATCCTGGAGGATGTCCGCAGCCCTTTCCGGGTCCTTCGCCATTCGAGTCAGAAACGTGTAGAGCCCATCGCATACCTGCTTGTATTCTGATTGAAACCGTGCGTCATCCATGAGGTGTCGGTTACCCTTTAGACAATCAAAACCTGAAAATGTTACCGCGCGGCAATGTGCCGTGGGAAATAGAAAAAGGCGGCTGTTCCCATGAATAAGGATCAGCCGCCCTATGAAGGTTTCAGACCTGATGTGGATCAGTCGTGTCCACCGTCTCCGCCACCGCTCCCGCCGTCGTCACCGTCACTTCCATAATCGCAGGCGTCACTGTCATTCTCGGCCATGCTGCTGTCCTTCATTTCGCTGCCGGCGTCGTTAGCTTCGGCCATGCTGTCGTCCTTCATCTCACTGACATCGCCGTTAGCTTCAACCATGCTGTCGTTCTTCATCTCGCCGCTGTCGTCGTTAGCTTCGACCATGTTGCCGTCCTTCATTTCACTGGCGTCGCCGTTAGCTTCGACCAGTGTTTCCAAGGCGTCAGCCACAGACTTCCCGCTGCTGTCACTGGTCAGGCAATCGGTGATAATCTGCATGATTTCAGCATCAGAGGCCCCGGCTGCGAGCGCTTCGCCGACACTCTGGAATACTTCAGTTCTCATGTCGGGCGATGTGACATTATCCGTTATAAACTGTGTCAGGCTGTCCGACAGAACCGGCGCAGCCATGGCTGGAACGATGGTTATAGTCAGGGAAAGAAACATCGCCACCGCAATAATTGATAAAACAATTATCTTGTCATTCGTCAATCGCTGTTTCATAATTTTTACCTGTTTCATCGTTTTTTCCTCCATTTCCGGTCTTTATTGACTCTCCGTTTACAGTTGGAAAGGGTGCTCTTGATCAACCTTCCCATTTAACACCACCGTTCATGTGTTTTTTACCCTTTGGACAATCTTCAATCGGAAACGTTACAGAAGAAATAACCGGAAAAAGGAGTCCGCTTCTTTATGTGGACCTGCCTGTCGGACTTCGCATTGATTTTTGGTTCATGGAAGGAGGAAATTATAAGGATTGTGAGGTGGTCAAAGTGGTGCCGGAGGAGGGATTCGAACCCTCACGACCCGAAAATCACTGGATTTTGAGTCCAGCGCGTCTACCAGTTCCGCCACTCCGGCATGGGTATATTATAAGGGGACGTAGTCAAGTTGTTAAGTAAAACATGCCCGGCGCCCCACAACTTAACTGTTGATAGGGTCGTAAAAAGTCCATTCGCCGCTTTTTACTCCACGGAAAGCGAAAAGTGTCATTTTCACTTTCCTCACAAATCAACGGTTTGTCCCGCAAATCAATGACTTGCGGGACAAACCATCGATTTGGGCGCCCTCCCCGGGCGCGTTGATGGACTTGCAAAGAGTCCATCAACTATTTAACTACGTCCCCCAATCTGTTAAGTTTTCTGCTATGAATATCTTTCTCATAATCGCGGCGGTTGCCGTCGGAGGGTGGATCATCCTTATCCTCCTTCTCAAGGGAATCGCCGCCTTCCTGAAAAAAAGCGCGCTCAAGGCCGCGCGGAAGCTGCTTGTCAACGAGAAGATCCTTAAGATCACCGACAACGCCAGCTTCCTCGGCGCCGATTTCCCGGGCCCGAATCTACCACCCAGGACCAGCGGGGTCCTGGCGGTAACCGACAGGAAGATCTTTTTTTTACCCTGGTTTCCCCGCAAGCCCATTTCCCTTCCATACGAATGGGTCAACGGTGTCGGACTTCAAGCATCTTTCGGCAAACTGGGGTTTTCTGTTCCATGCATGGTGGTGAGGGTTAAAGATTTGAAGGACCCGGAAGGATCCATCGCCTGGCTTGTTCATGAACCGAAGGAATGGGAAAAGACCATTGGATCGAGAGTTAATAGTGGGGGTCCTGGTACCAGGTACCAGGTACCAGGTACTGGGGTTTAGGGTCTTGTCTCCGGCCCATGTTCCCGGGCTTTCCTTGCGACCAGAGCGTAATGGCCGATGTAGATAAACACATTCTTTACACTGTCGAAACCGGCAAATTTAAGGTCCTGGACGACCTGCCGCATGGGAAGCCGTTCCTCCACGGGCGGCCCGATGCCCATGTCCTCCTCCGGATCCCAATCGATAAGAAGAAAAACCCCGCCTGGTTTGAGAATCCGGTAGACCTCTTTCAGGAAGTTTAATCGCCCCTTGATCTCGTGGTACACATTGCCCAGGTTTACGAATTCGGCCCCGGTATCCTCGATGGGGATCCGGTCGCTTACACTCTGCCGGATATGGACATTGGTAAGACCCAGATATTCCACGCGCTTGTCCAACTCCTCGAGCATGGGCGTACTTCTATCGACAGCGATGACCTGGCGTGATGTCCTCCACTCCTGAGCCATGGGCAGGGTGTAGAATCCGATCCCGCATCCCAAGTCCGCACAGGTACGCCAACGAAAGGAACGCACCAGACCCAAAAAAAGCTTTGTGTCCTGGAGGGCTTTTCTTTCGGGGGATTCAAGCTTGTGAAAATCACGGGCGCCAACGACCAAAACGATACCCCTCTTAGATGTGATGGGGAAAGTATAGAGCCTGTGGATACACACATGCAACCTTTTTCCTCCCATTGCCCTTCCAATTTTTTGCGCCCTGGGATATGAAAGGCCCAAAAGAAAGCATGATTCCACGCCTCGCGATGGAACTTTCCGGCTGCGAAGCGGACATCAGGGGAAATCACACTGATGGACATATACAAAAAACTGTACCGGGACAGCCTGACGAAACCGGGTGATATCGCCGGGGTTTTTTCCCTGGATACGGCGTCCGTTACCTCGGTGACAGAGCACTACCCTGCGCTCATAAACCCTTATTTTCAGGGCCTTATCGGGCAAAAAGGCGATCCCATATACCGCCAGATTGTTCCCGATCCGGAAGAAATTTCTCCCTCGAATACCGCCGCTGAAGAGGACCCCATCGGCGAGGATACCCACTGTCCGGTTCCAAATCTGAGCCATACGTATCCTGACAGGGTTCTTTTTCTGATCTCGCCGCGCTGTCCCATCCTCTGCCGCTTTTGCACCAGGAAAAGAAAACTGGGCCGGGGCCTTGTAGTCACCCGCGAAACGGTTGACAGGGGCATTGAGTATATCTCCTCTCATCCCGAGGTCCGGGATGTTCTTTTGTCCGGGGGTGACCCCCTGATGCTGAGCGATGTCCGCCTGGACGAAATCCTAAGGAGAATCAGAGCCATTAATCACGTGGAGATTATCCGTATCGGCAGCAGGGTTCCATGTGCCCTCCCCCAGCGGGTTACTCCGCGGCTGGCCTGGATGCTTTCCCGATATCAGCCTTTATATGTCCACACCCATTTTAACCATCCCGACGAAATCACCGGTGAAAGCACGGCAGCGTGCCGCCTCCTCGCCGACGCCGGCATCCCCATGGGTAACCAGACCGTCCTGCTCAAGGATATCAACGACGACCCGGACGTTTTGGAAACCCTGTTCCGGTCGCTTCTCACCCTCAGGATTCGTCCATACTATCTTTTTCAGTTGGATCTGATCCGGGGGGCCCAGCACTTCCGCACTCCCCTGGAGGTGGGGTTGAAGCTCATGGATACCCTGCGCGAACGCACATCCCCCATGGCGCTTCCCCTCTTTGTGGTCGACCTCCCCGACGCCCAGGGGAAGATCCTGCTTTCGGCAGGTAATTTCGTCAAGGTCACCGAAGGCCGATTCATCATCACGGGCCCATCCGGGAAAGCGGTACCCTACTGTGATCCGGACCCGTGCCGGGTCCAACCCTGACTCCAGGCCGCCAACACCGCTGTTATTTTTCTGTCAAAGCCCCTTTCCGTGATCCTCGTACAAAGTCCCCTTCCACCTGACCCCACCGGAAATATGATATACGGCCGCCGACCGGATAATAGCCCCTACCTGCAGGATGGCTCCTAAAGGGAACGTTGGAAAAAACAGCCATGGGACATCCGTGTGGCGCCCGGCTTGCCTGTATATGAGGCCGAAGGCCGGCCATGCGGCCAGGCCGGCCATGCCGGCCCACCCGGTCCAGGGCCACCCGAAAGCGGCATGAAGGATGGGGGTCCAGAAGGGAACCAGCGTGGCCGTGAGAAGTGCGATGCATCCCCCGGCCGCCCTGAAAGGATTGTAGCCGAATCCGGCGTAGGCATTTTTCTCCACCCCTTTAATAAGGCCCCCGAGCCCCTCGTTCCAGCGAACCCATAGACATCCCCGCCCCCCCACAACCCGCTGAAGGCTGCCGGTCCTTCTCAAGTTTCGCCCAAGAACGAGATCATCGACCACCTCGTCCCGGAGGGCATGGTGTTCCCCTGCTCTCAGGTACGCTTCCCTGCGAACCAGATTGAACGCTCCGATCCCGAGGTAGCTTTCCGAGGCCGGGTCGTTCACCCTCCACCCCCGCAGCCACGTCAGCAGAATGACCACAAAGAAAGAAACAAACACCTTTTCAAAAAATCCCCGGGTCCTCAGCTCGGGTGCGACCACCAGGTGATCTAACCCCTCACACAGGACAAAGTTCAGAGCTCTTTCAATGCATCCGTTCTCGAAGTGAACATCAGCGTCGGTGAACAGCATCCACTCCCCGCTGGAGGCATCGGCGCCCAGCTGTATAGCGTGGTTCTTTCCAAGCCATCCGGCAGGAAGGTCCGCTACGGTGAGCACCGTGACCCTTGCGTCCTTCCGGGCCATCTCCAGGGCCAATTCAGCTGTGTTATCCGAAGAGCGGTCGTTAACCAGGATGACCTCCGCATTGGGTGGAACGCTTTGCAGGACGCTGGACAGGGCGGGACCAAGAGAGTCGGCCTCATCCCGAGCGGGAATGATCACCGAAAGAACAGGAAGGTCCTCATTCGCCGGCTCCGGCAACGAAACCAGATCGGGTATTTTTCTCGATCCGGCCATCCATGACAGCGCCACCCACCACCAGAATCCACAGGCCAGAATGTTCAGCAGGATTAGTATTGATAGGGTCGTAAAAAGTCCGTCCATGGCTTTTTACTCCACGGAAAGCGAAAAATGTCATTGCGACGGCGGGTGGCAGACATTTGAAGTTTGGTTCATCCTGGAAATGAGTACCTGGATGTAAAACCATGGTGAAATAATAAACACTTTCTTAAAGTCCATTTACCACAGCGTGACCACTCCCAGGTCACACCACAGGGTAAAACCAAAGATTAGTGTTTTTGACTTTAAAACCCTGCTTGCCAAGCCGATTTATCACGTTGAAGCCGAGGGTGGAGTTCATTATCGCCTGCCTTTATCCATTGCCTATAGCCTACAGCCTATAGCCTGCTTTTCCCCGTTGAACCTTGAACCTTGAACGTTGAACTTTGAACTTTGAACCTTGAACGCTCTTTATCTTTTGCTTTGTCGGTCAAAATACATTATGGCAGATTATAGGACTGAACATGGCATCTTATTTCATTCCATGCGGAGGGTTGGGCTATGAAGTTAAATGAAATTTACCTGTCAGTAATCCTGGGGGCATTCATGCTCCTGTCCCTTGGCTCCCTGTCGGTTGCTGCCCCGTCCCCTCTTCCCGGAAAGGAGCCCGGCACATTTCTGACGGACTTCAATTTTTCCGGAGGAACCGGGGATGGTTACATCCTATACCAGGTCCGGTGGGGAGATCACCGATCCTTCGAAAGGGTTGTGGTGGAATTCAGGGAAAGGGATACAGGCGCACAGATTCCGGAACTGCCGCGCATGGAGGTTGAGAAGGATGAGTACCCCGCGAGGGTGGCAATCCGTTTGGCGGGTGTGCCGACCAGGGCAAAGGAAATCTACACTGTCAGGCATCCGTTCTCAAAAAGCCGTATGCTGTCGGGCCTTAATCTTTTCGATTCCTGCGGCGGCGGCCAGTTCCTGACCCTTGTTCCATCAAGGCCCCTGGAGTACAGAATATTCACCATCCTGCACCCGGCCCGGCTGGTGATTGACGTCAGGCCGACAAAAACCGTCCCCTCCGACAAGGTGAGATATTTCCTCCGGACCTTTCCGTTGTATGGAGACCAGGTATGCGCCTTCAAAAAAGCCGCCCTGAAGGAAGGAATTACCGGTCGTCTTCTCACCGACGCATCCGGGAACACGTTCGGAGAGGCCGGCGTGTTTGACCGGCCCGAGGATGCCTTCGGGGCAAAAACGCGCCTCAGGGAACTCGGTAAGCGGTTCTCCCTTGTGGTCAAGGCTCGGGGAATAATGGAGACGCCGGAGGTCCTGCCTTAGCCATCGTCTCCGGACAACCTGATTTACCCCTTCCCGTTCTCCTCCAGGTCCGACACGAGGGTCTCCGCCATCTCCCTGAAAAGGCCGCCGGAAGGGCTTTCTTTCTTCAATGCCACCGGCATACCGTTGTCACCGGACGGTCCAACCTCAACGGAGAGGGGGATGGTTCCGAGAAACGGGATCTTTTCCTTCTTTGCCAACTCCAGACCGCCGCCCTGCTGGAAGGGGTTGCTTGTCTCATGGCAATGGGGACACAGGTACCCGCTCATGTTCTCCACTATCCAGAGCCGGGGCAGTTTCATCTGCCGACAGAAGGTGATGGACTTCCTGACCGCGGCCAGGGAAACCTCCTGCGGTGTCGTGACGATGACCGCGCCTGTGGGATTTTCCAGAAGCTGAACGATAGAGAGGGGCTCATCGCCGGTTCCGGGAGGACAGTCCACAAGAAGGTAATCCAGGTCCCCCCACTGGACATCACGGAGAAGCTGCTTGATGGCTCCCGCCTTCATGGGGCCCCGCCAGATAAGAGCGTCATTCTGATCACGAAGAAAAAAACCGATGGAGATGACTTTAAGGCCCCATTCGGTCTCAACCGGATAGAGCATCTCCGATTCGGACTGAACCGGCTGTCTTCCCACCAGGTCGAGCATTGTAGGCACTGTGGGCCCATGGAAATCGACGTCGATGAGGCCGACCTTTTTCCCCGCCTCGGTCAGGGCTGTGGCCAAGTTTACCGCAACGGTGGATTTTCCTACTCCTCCTTTGCCGCTCATGACTATGATCGTGTGTTTGATCCTGTCGAAATTCCTCTTTATGGCGGCCGAACCATCGTCCTGCTCCGGGGACCAACCCTGTGCACTTCCCCCTACCGAACATGATCCGCCACCGCATCCGCTGTTTCCGCTCATGGTTCTCCTCTCATGTTTTTTGAAAAAATGATGTTCTTTCAGATCCGGGGCGCTTTCCCCCGGATCGCAAAAATATGGATCATCCTGGAAATGAGTACCTGGATGAGAACCATACCTCACCATTTGTCATCGCGAACCGTATCTGAGTGAAGCGATCCCGTGGCGACCGGAGGGCGCCGTGACGGCCTTTTCAGCTCTCAGCTCCGCCCGGGATTGCCGCGTCACTCTCGTCTCCCTCGATGCTCCTCGCAATGACAGCAAAATAATAATATAAGGTACGCATTAACCGGATAAATCAAAAATATAAGACCAGCATGGCAAAATGCAATGTTAAGGTTGATGGACTTTTTGCGAGGTTGTCAAGGTTTTATCAGGTCCATCCTGATCGGCTAAGGGATGATCTCCTTGAAGGTTTCAATGGAATAGAACCGCCCGGATTTCCCCGGCGG
>JAADHJ010000019.1:0-35000 GCA_013151915.1 Deltaproteobacteria bacterium | reverse complement strand
CAAGCTTCACCCCCCCCGGGACATTGACCTCCTGGAAGTCAATGGGAGGCTGATAGTCCGGGAAAATACCGTATCTTTCCGGTTCCATTACCACAAGCAGTGAGGCATAAAATGCGGGGACGTAAATCCTGGTCTCCCGGGGCAGCTGCAGGTCCTCGAAGTCGCCCTTAAGACCCATCCGCCTGGCCCTGTTGATGGCTGCCTGCACCCTGCCTTCACCGGCATTATAGGCGGCCAGAACGAGGTCCCAATCGTGGAAACGTTTCTTCAGGTATTTGAAGTAGCGGGCAGCTCCCTCTGTGCTCATGACAAAATCGAGCCTCTGGTCCTCCCACGCGTCCGTCCGCAGCCCAAAGCGCCGTGAAGTCGCCCGGATCATTTGCCACATCCCTGTTGCCCCGGCATGGCTCCTGGCGAAGGAGCGGTAACCGCTCTCGATTATGCACAGATAGGCCAATTCGGCAGGGAGCCCGTTCTGTTTCAGGACGGGCTCCATATGCTTCACATATCTTGAGGAGAGGGAGATGGACCTGCGGATGTCCTCCCTCTTTACTGTGAGCAGGTGGTTCAACTGGACCCTGACCTCTTTCGTGTAGGCACGCTCGATGGCCCTTCTGGCAAGGGGACCATCCGCGAAAGCACCCGGACCGGGTTTCACTATAAGGTCGGAATCAACTGTCAGCGAGCTGTTTGAGAACAGGGCTGTCCAGGCGTCCGCCCGGGTGGAAATCTCCAGGATAGACATTCCAGCGCCGAAGACCACAAGGGTCCACACCACGATTCCCCGGAAATTCAGACCATTTTTTAAATTCATTAAAGATACGCCTCTTAGTCGACGATCCGGAGGAATCGCATCTTTCCCACCTTGAGTATCTTTTCCCCACCGGATTCAACCTCCAGCTTGGTATCCGACAGCTTCTTTCCGTCCAGCCGGACCCCCCCTGACCGTATAAGGCGCATCGCCTCGGAGGTGCTGGGGACAAGTCCGCTCTCCTGCATGATCCTGGCAATCCAGATCTTCCGCCCCAGGAGGTGGAATACAGGCATACTCTCCGGAGTTTCTCCCCGGCTGAAAACCCTGTTAAAGGCGTCTTCGGCCTTTTTACCCTCTTCCTCTCCATGGTAACGGGCGGCAAGCTCCAAAGCCAGAGCGCGTTTGGCATCCATGGGGTGGACCTTTTCCGTCTCAAGGTCGCTTCGCAGCTTTTTCAGGTCCCGATTGCTTACGGCACTTAAAAGCTCGTAATAACGCAGCATCAGTTCGTCCGATATCGACATGAGCTTTCCGTAAATTTCAGCGGCAGGCTCGCTGACCCCCACATAGTTGTTGTATGATTTGCTCATCTTGTGAACTCCATCCGTCCCTTCCAGGAGCGGCATGGTGATGACCACCTGAGGGACCTGACCATAGGACCTCTGGAGATCCCTTCCCACAAGAAGGTTGAACTTCTGATCGGTCCCACCCAGTTCCACATCCGCTTTCAGCGCCACGGAGTCGTAGCCCTGAATCAGGGGATAGAGAAACTCGTGGATACTGATATGGCGCTGCTCCGAATATCTCTTTTTGAAGTCGTCTCTCTCCAGCATCCTGGCCACACTATAGCGTGCCGCCAGATCGACGAGGTCGTCGGCGTTCATCTTTTTCATCCACGAGCTGTTGAAAGCGACCTCGGTTCGGTCGGGATCCAGAATTTTAAAGGTCTGTTCCTGATAGGTCTCAGCATTTTTCAATACCTGCTCCTCTGTCAGAGCCACCCTTGTCTCGGACCGCCCTGTCGGGTCCCCGATCATCCCCGTAAAATCCCCGATGAGAAAGACCACCTGGTGTCCCAGATCCTGAAAATGCCTCATCTTCTGCAGGAGAACCGTGTGCCCCAGATGAAGATCCGGTGCCGTGGGATCGAATCCCGCCTTTATTCTGAGGGGGACCCCGGTATCAAGGGACTTTTCCAGTTTGGCGGCCATCTCCCCGGCGGAGATCAGGTCCACCGCACCGCGGCCTATAAGGTCCATCTGTCTTTTTACTTCACTCTTTCTGTTCATATTTTAAGTCCAGTGTCCAATGTATACCCTCTTCCCGTGGCGGCCTCCATGGCCACTCCCTCCAGAAGTCCCCAGTCGCTGACGATCATTTCAAGGAGCCCCCAGTGCTTCATGAACTGTCCGATCATTACCGATCCGGCGGGGATAAGGTCCTCCCTCCCCTTCTCCATCCCTGGAAGGCCGAGCCTCTCCACGATCTTCATTCGAATCAGGGTGTCGGTGAGTTCATTGACCCGGTCCAGGGAAAGGACGTGACCATTTACCAGAGTAGGATCGTATTCGTCAATGCCCAAATCAAGGGCCGCCAAGGTAGTCGGCGTGCCTGCCGTGGCGGCGAGAGTCTTTCCTCCGGCGGGAAGTTGGCCGATAAACTGTTCTATCTTTTTCCGCATTCGCCGGATCTCCTCCAAAAGCGGTGGGTCGGAACGCAGGCAGGCTTCCGTCAGGTGAACAACCCCAACAGGCATGCTTTTCCACCATCGAACGGCGCCGGAGATGATTCGAACGACCTCTGTGCTCCCCCCCCCGATATCGACGACCATACCATCCTCAATTCGCCCTATGCCGCCCTGGACCCCCAGGGCGGTCAGGCGTGCCTCTTCCTCCCCCGAGATGACCTCCAGGGGGAAGCCCAGGGCCTCTTCGGCCTTTTCAAGAATTTCCACCCGGGCCGGTGCATCCCTCAGCGCACTGGTTCCGACAGCCCAGGCCCGTGCAACGTTCCTGCTCTCAAGTTCTTCGGAAAAGTCCCTGAGGGCACGAAGGGTCATGTCAACCGGTCCGGCCGACAGTTGACGGCTCTTTCTCAACCCCTTACCCAAACGGGTGATCCTGCGGAATATCTTCAAAGGCTCCAATACATCCCCGGAAGATCGCGCGACAAGGCACCTGATGGTATTGGTTCCAACGTCGAACGCCGCGACCTTCATGACGTCACCTCCCGCCGGGGCTAATTCAATAGTCCAGAGTCCAGTGTCCAGAGGCCTACTTCGATACCTGGACACCCGAATAGACACTATATCATCCGTTTTTCATCCAGGGAACGATTGATGACTTCGCAAAAAGTCATCAATGCGCCCGTTGAAGGGCGCCCAAATCAATGGCTTGTTCCGCAGGTCATCGATTTGCGGGACAAGTCGTTGATTTGTGAGGAAAGCGGAAACGACGCTTTTCGCTTTCCGTGGAGCAAAAAGCCGCGAATGGACTTTTTGCGACCCTATCAACGGTTGACGCCCGGAATCCTTGAAACCCTATGGGCGGCGTGTTAATAAGGTTCCGATGAACCGGACACCTCTCGCGCTTTTGAGTATCCTTGTATTCTTGTCAATGGTAACAGGCGCCTTGGCCCGGTCACCGGTGGTCAAAGGCCCCGGGACGTCCGGCGAGGACATCTCCGTGGATGTTCCTGCCGGCTGGCTTGCCGATCAGGCTGGTGCGGACGTCAAGGACCGCCTTTTGCGCATGCGGGACCGCGTCAGGAAGGACCTCTCTCTCATCATCGTCGTAACCGGACACACCGACACCTTCGGCTCTCCTGAGGAAAATATCAGCATTGGATATTACTATGCCCATGAAGTCGCCGACCAGTTGGCGACCGTCTCCGGATTTCCGGAGGACCGCATCGACGTCAGATCGGCAGGGGAAAGCGGGGCGCTGATCAGCCACGGTGACCTCGACGCGCAGAACCTGAACAGACGGGTGATCATAAGCCTGGCATCCCCCGGGGGAAAAGTGATAAAACCGGTTCCCCAACCGAATGTCAATCCAGGCAAGGTCCTCATTCTGGAACCACGGGCAGGAACCGTCAGCCGGGCCTACCAGCGGGTAAATGCCATCGTTGAGGGTGATTCCAACACCGCTCTTCTGACCGTGAACGGAATTTCGAGCCTCATCGCCGTCAACAAATCCAGGGTGGAAAGCGAGATAGTCCTGGAAAAAGGTGACAACCTCATTGAGATCATGGCGTGGGACCGGTCCGGAAGGTCTGGAAGGGACCAGGTCAAGATCGTTTACATTCCGCCCCCGCCGCAGGTAAAATTGGCCCATCCAAGGGATGGGGACGTGTTCAACACCACCATTTCCCCTGTGGTTCAGGTCAGCGGGCAGATCATGTCAAAAACCGTCCTCAAGGAGAGCTTCCTCTTCCTTAACGGCTCTCCCAGACGCATTGAGGTAGACGGGCAGGGACGGTTTTCTCAACCGATCGTCCTCATCCGGGAGAAGAACAAACTGAGGGTCGAGGCGCTGGACATTTTCGGCAAGACCGCCACAAGCCCTGACATTTCCGTAAAAACCATCAACATGGCTCCCAAGGACATGGTCGTTTTCCTCACATGGGACAAGCCCGGGGTTGATCTTGATCTTCACGTCTGGGGGCCTGAAGGGAAACACACCTACTATCGCGCCCTGGACCCATATGACAACAGCGAGGCCATACCCGGGGGCGGACTTGATCTGGACGACAAGGATGGTTTCGGACCTGAGGTCTTTACCTTCGCGGGCGGCCCGAAAGGGATCTATACAATCGGGGCCCGCTATCATCATTCGCTGAAAGGCATTCCATGCAAGGCCCAGGTGACGGTTGTTCTTCACCCGGCTGAACCTTCCAGGCGCATTACGCGCATCTTCGGACCGTTCACCATGTCACCCGGAATCAACTCCAGGTGGACTGTAACCCGGGTTTCCATTCCAAATGGATACTTTATTTCAAAATAGCAGGGTTAACCGGGAGGACGCATGAAAACCATATCGGGATTTTTTTCTCTCCTGACCGCGATTTTTTTTCTCATCGTTTTTGCCGCTCCTACCGTCAGCTTCGGAGCGGAAACCGGAAAAGGATCAATCAGCGGCCTCGAAACCGAGCTGTCCCAGATAGAGCAGAGACTCAATACAATCGAGAAGAAGGTGAACAGCCTCCTGGAGGACCTCGTTGATCCCAAAATCACCTCGGTATCACTGTTCTTCTCATCCGGCGGCCGGATCCGGGCCATCCCCCTTTCTCTTGAAATCCGCATGGATGACCACCCCCTTGTCACCAGGCAGTTGTCGGAGGCCGATCGTTTCCTCCTTATCCGGGGGGGATCGCTGGAGATATACTCCGGCATAATGGAGCCCGGCCCTCACAATCTGGATGTCAGGTGTCAGATACAGACGGAGGTGAAACCCTCCCTCAAGGTTGAGACGTTATCCGCCGTTTTCAAATTTGAGCCGCGCAGGGCCTCGGCCAATTTCATGGAGATCAACCTCTTTCGGACAAACCGGGAAAAGATGGGGAAGAGCTTCGACCTGACCGCCAGATACTGGTCAAAGGAACACTGATTGAAAAGATTGCGCCCACTGACGTTCAGTCTTCTATTTCTGATAACCACCGGGATCGCCCCTGTCCGGGCGGGAATTACCCTTGACGGCAGACGATGGGCGCCGCTTGACCAGGGCCTTCTGGACCGCCTGGTAATCGGCCGTTACATGAAAAACGATGTCATGGATGTAATCAGGCTTACTTCCACAACGAGGTCCGTAGGCGTAAAGGCCCTTTATTACCGGGGAGAAGCATTGAGATCCCTTGGCCTTTTCTCCAGGGCGGCCGAGGCCTACGCCGGAGCAATTGCCGCAAAGTCACCTGAAGAGCCGTTGTGGAACGCTTCCCTTGTTCGATATATCCAGCTGATGGGATCAATGCCCGGACTCCCTCCTCCACCTGTCCCCCCGGATCTTGACGGTAGAATTACAGATAAAACGGCGCTTTACCTCGGTTCTCTTCTCCTGCGGGAAGGTAAGGGGAAAAGAGCCATCGCACTTTTCGAATCGGTAAAAAAGGATGGTACGGATCAGAGCGCGCTGGCCACTGCCGCCATCGCCCAGAGTTATGCAGCGTTAAACCGTTGGGAGGACTCGGCCTCCATCCTGGCCTCTTTCAAAACCACCGAGACAACCCCCATAACAGATCTCATCTACCTTCTCAGGGGGTATGACTACCTGGAATCGGGGAATCTCAAACTCGCCCGAAGCTCCTTCCTTGCCCTTCCACCCTCCAGCCCCTATGCGCCCGAGGCTCTGCATGGCCAGTCATGGGTGCTTATTCGAAGGGATGATCTGACCGGGGCCGCGGTGAGGCTCCAGGAACTCATCTACAACTATCCCGACTCCCCAGCCGCCAGGAAAGGGGTGATCGATCTGGCGCTCTGTTACAGGGAATTAGGACTTTACAGCAACGCGGCCCAACTTCTGACGAGGGAATCGAAACACCTGACGGAGGTCCGCGTTTGGCTGGGGTCCCTCCAGGCTTCCGACTTCAAACCGGGTTCCGATCTCATCGTCCTTCTGGGTGACGCCCTGCGGGGCATGCAACCTGACCCCGAAATCCTGAATAAAACACCTGGATTTATCCTTCAGTGGTTGATCCAGGCTTCCCGGGATCCCCAGGTACGATGGATGTCAACCCTGATAGAAGGGGGCGAAAAGCTCCTGAATGAGGCGGGGAGGCTCCGGGAAAAGAGCGCGGGATCCGTTGAACTCCTCCAGCGTGAGATCCGGTTTACCGAAAAGCAGCTCCAGGAGACAAAGGAAACCCGGGTCCTGCTGCAGTCCGCCCTGACCCGTCTTCCCTCTTTCAGGAAAGATGTCATCCAGGCCCTCGAAAGGAACTCACTTAAAGATTTTGCGCCCAAGGAAGCATTAAAATTACTCACAAGGATCCGCGCCTCTCAGGAGCGTCTTGAAAGTGTTACAGCCAACGCAGGGAAAGTCCGGGGCTTTTACGGGATCATCGACAGCATTAAAAGCTCCATTCCCGCTTCCGGGGAGGAAGAACAGATTAACCGCATAAGAAAAAACGCATATGAAGGGCTGGTCTCATCCAGATCCTCCCTGCGCCGGATACGCTCCTCTCTGCAAGCCCTTGAAGGAAGGGTCTGGCTCATCGCCAAGGGTGAGGCGATGAATTTCGAGAGGGAATCCTCTTCCAGGGTTTCCAGGGAAATGAGTCTCATCAGCCTCCTGCGGAGAAAAAATGAAAAGGCCGTCAGTCTTCTTCTGGAACGGCGGGACCGGCTGCTTCAGGCCAGGGACGACCTGAATCACCGGATCAAACAGATGGGGACGGCAACCATGGAAAGGATCTCCACCTTCCTTTCCAGGACTGCGGCGCTGAGGGATTCAAGACTGCTTGAGATCGCGGAAAGTTCCAAATCCGCTTTAAGGGAAGCAGATGCCAGGGCCGTATTCACAGCGGCAGATATAGAGATCCATCGGATGGAGAAAACATTACAGGCCATGCGGAAAACTGCCAGATGAGAAAGTCCATTGCCGCCACGGTCATAATCCTCCTGATAACCGGATGCGCTACAGCCCCCACGAACAATTCCCTCATGACGCCCAGAGAACGCGAGGCAAAGCTCTTGATGGAAATAGACCGGGCCAGAAAAACGGAGGAAACATCCATCAACCGGCTCATCACCGGCAGAAAACATGGGGGGGCGGCTTTTCTGGCCAGGCAGGAGTCCGAAGCCCGTTTGAGAAGTATCGAACTTTATGAATCACTCCTCAAGCGTTTTCCGGAAAACCGCAACGATTACATGGCCGAAGCGTCTTTCCGGCTCGCCGAGCTTCTGTTCGAGACGGAGAGAGTGAGAATCCAGAAGTTCCTGGATGAAAAAGGAGAGGCCGCCGATCCCAAACCGGATTTTCACCGGGCCATCGAGGCATACCAAGCCCTCATTGACCGTTTCCCCCGTCATCCCCTCGTCGAGGACGCTCTTTACGGCCTGGCGTACTGTTATACGGAGCAGGGGGACGCCGACCGGGCCGCCGGATGGTATTCCAGGCTTATTGACCTCTATCCGGATACCCGATACGCACTCGAAATAAGTATGAGACTGGGCGAATACTATTTCGACAAGGAGAATCTGGAAGAGGCCATCGTCCACTACCGGATTGCGGCAAAAAGCGATAATAACACCTTTAAGGACAAAGCCATTTATAAGCTCGGGTGGTGTTATTACAATCTTGACAGGTACGAAGAGGCCATCGACACTTTTTTTTCGCTCTTGGACCTGGACGCGAAGCCGGAACCGTCGGCGGGAAGCCTGGTGGATGAGTCCATAAGCATAATCGCCAGGGCCTACGCGGAAAAAGGAGGAACACCGGCACTGGCAAAAAAACTCTCATCCAGACCCAGGGATTCCCGAGCCCCGGCAATCCTTTTCAGACTTGCCGACCTTTACAAGGAACGTTCCCTCTACCCTGAAGCAATCGGAACCTTCAGGACCTATATCAAGAGATATCCCGGTGGAAAGGATCTTCCCGCCGTGCTCGCCCACCTTATCGAAAGCTACCATATTCAAGGCGATACGGCCGCGGCCCTTAACCTGGCCGAATCTTATCCTGAAATTCTGGGCCCCGACTCCCCATGGTATGCAGGGGCTCGGGAAACGGCGCGTGGAGAAGCTATGGCCGCAATCCTTGAGAACCTGGAAACCTCGGCTGAGCGCCGCCGCGCAAGGTTCCAGGCCGGGGGCACGGAAAAGGAGCTTGAAAAAGCTCTGGCCGATCTTGAAAAATACGGCCGGATTACCTCGGGCCGGGAGCCGTGCGACATCCAGTACCTGAAGGGGCTGACCCTGGCGGACATGAACGCTTATCCGGAGGCTGCACTCACCCTGAACACCCTGGCGGAGAGGGAGACCTGTATCAGCAGGGCAGAGACGGCGGCCATCAGATCCTTTAATTTTCAGACCGACGTTTACAACAGGACAAAAACGGTCGACCTGAGTATCCTGGGCAAGACGGTCAGTATTCTTGAAGAAGCCGCGCCTCAAAATCCCGCGACACCGAAAGCGATCCTGACCCTGGCCCGTATCTCCCTGAATTCCGCCCGCTATCAGGAGACCAGGAGACACCTTTCGCACCTCATACGGAAATACCCGTCCTCCCGGGAGTCGGCCGGCGCCCGCCTGCTTATGGCAAAGACCTTCTTCAAGGAAAACGATTTCAAACAGGCCTCAGCGTGGTTCCGGGAAGCATGGAGAAAAAGCGATGACCCCGAAGATCGCACGGAGGCGAAGAAACTCCTCATATACTCGCTGTTCAAAGATGCCGAGGAACTGAGCCGACAGAAAAAACCCAGCGATGCGGCGGAACGTTTCGAATCCATTTACAGGCGTTTTCCCGATTCCGACGTGGCCCAGATATCCCTTTACAATGCCGGCCAGACCTACAGGAACATGGGACTTGAGATGAAAGCCACATCCCTGTTCGAAGAGTTGGCCGCCGCCTACAGAAAATCTGACCTGGCCTCTGAGGCTTTGACAACTTCGGTCCACATCCTCCGGGCCCTGGGCGCCCCGGTCAGGGCCGCTGAGGACAGCCTGGCTCTGGCCGGCCGGTCTTCCGGTGATGATCGTATTTCGGCGCTTATTCAATCGGCCGACCTTTTCGCCGAGGGACAGGCATTCGCGAGGGCCGCGTCCCTGAGGGCGCTTGCCGTCAAGGAGGCGCCCGAACCGGTAGAACGCCGTTCCCGCCAGCTTCTCCTGATGGGCGAAAACCTGGAGTCGGCCGGGATGTGGGCCAAAGCCCTGGGAAAATACGCTGAAGTAATCCGCATCCAAAAAGAAAATCCTCTTTCCGAACGCCTTGCCCCTGATGCGGCCAGATCCCAGCTGCACATAGCTGAAGAATCATATTCACGGTACCGTGAACTCAGGATAGAGCCGCCTCTTGAGAAGACCACGGTGGGGAAGAGAATTCTTCTCCAGGAGGTTATCGGGAACTTCGTTGGGGCTGGAAAGTACAATATTGCCGAGGTCAGCACGGCTTCCAACTACTATATCGGCCTGGCTCTGGAGGAGTTCAAGGATTCGATTCTCAATTCACCAAAGCCGGATGGGCTCACACCGCAAGAACTCGAAGAGTATGAACTTCTCCTCCAGGAAAAGGCATATCCCTTCGAGGAGAAGGCGCTCAAGGCCTATCGGATCAATGTGGACAGGGCCGTAGCGCTTCAGATTCTGAACCCATGGATCGAAAAAAGCTACCAGCGGCTGGCCAACCTTGCCCCATGGGCTTTTGAACGGGAGGAAAAAGTATCCTATCCCCTCACACTTGCCCACCCGCCGCCCATCATGGCGCCCGCAATCCCCAGCATAAAGAGCATCTCGGCGGCGCTTATGAACAGGGATTACAAGCCTGAGGCGACTCCATGAAAAAAAGGATAACCTCCGTGGCCGTTGTCGGCCTGCTCTCCCTTTTCACCTGGGGATGCGCGACCCCCGCCGGCAAGGTTTCACAACCACCCGTCCGGATAACAATTCCTCCCGTGGCAGCTGGTGCGGTTAAAGCCGGCGAGGTGGATATTTCCGAAGAGGCGAAAAAAATTCTGGCCGACATAGTGGGGACCATCTCCCACCGGGAACGGTCATCAACTACCCCTACGACGCTCGAAATGATCGCGCTCACGAAAGTTCTGCCCAGCCATCCATATCCATGGCTGATGCTCGGTCTGGCCGCGTTGAATGAGGGAAAGGACGCCATGGCCCGCCGGGCGTTCCAAAACGCGCTCCAACTGGACGCGGGTAACCCGACCGCTCTTCTCGGCATGGGGGACCTGGCGGAAAAAACGGGAAACATGTCCGATGCCGAAAAATATTATGCCCGGGTTTTTAAATCCACGGGGAATATTCAAGCAGCCGAACGTCTTGCCTATATGAGGGTAAAAAACGGCAGGCCGGACAACGCCATTCCCGTTCTCCAGCCTGTATTTGACAGGGCAAACTCCAGCGAGATGGTGAGGAATACTCTGGCCGTGGCCCTGGATCTCGCTGGACTCAGTTCCGAGGCGCTGGATATACTGGGCCATGATGATTACAATAATCCGACCCTTTTTGGCACCCGGGCCAAGATCGAACTGAAGGAGGGCCGGCCGGACCTGGCGGAAGAGGACCTGGAACGCCTTTTTAACAGGGATCCCGGCGGACCTGAAACTGTTCTTCTTCTGGGGGTTCTCAACCTCCAGAAGGGAAATCTGCCGGTTGCTGAGGAGAATTTCCGGAAATTCATAGAGTTGACTCCACAATCACCAGATGGTTATCTGGACCTGGGGCTCACATTGAGGCGAAGGGGTCGTTTCAGGGACGCCGAATCGGTGTACGAGGACGGGATAAATGCCACGGATGATCCGGATCTTCACCTGAATCTGGGCGTCCTTTACGAACTGTACCTGGGGTCCCCGGAAAAGGCCCTGGCACATTACCGGAAGTTTTCCGGTTCCAGGGGCGGCGGGTCCGAGCGGGTGCAGGGGTGGATCGATTACCTGGCCGGCCGGGCCGGCTCACGGCCGGAGAAGGAGAGACCGAAGGAATGACGAGGAAATCACTGCTGACATTCGTCCTGTTGGCCATATTATCGTTATTATCCCCGCGAAAATCCCCCGGCGACGATGGAAAAAACCGCAACTATATCCGCATGGAGGAAACAAGGATCATTGGAATTATCGAACACCCCGAGGTCACCTACATTATTCCAAAAACCGTGATCCGGTTCAGCCACATTCCCCTGGAAAGGAGCTTCCGGGGACCGGCGGCTCGATATATCGATCCGCAACGGATACAGGAAGAGATCCTGCTTCGAACATTGATGACTTCGCAATAAGTCATCAATGCGCCCATTAATGGGCGCACAAATCAATGACTTGCAGCGCAAGTTGTTGATTTGTAAGGAAAGTGAAAATGACACTTTTCGCTTTCCGTTGAGCAAAAAGCCATGGATGAATTTTTTACGACCCTATCAACATTGTTTTTCGGCGCGAAAACGCATTAGGAGGGAAAGAAGATGATAACACTTATCGCCCAGGCATTCAGGGATGGAGGGCCCTTCATGTACCCGATCCTGGCCGTCTCGATCTTCGCAGCCGCCATTATCATCGAGAGGATATACTTTCTCGCCATCCGTTACGGCATCGACGATGAGGCCTTTTTCGGAAAAATCGTTGAATTCACGGACAAGGGGGACATCGATGGAGCGTTGAACCTGTGTGATCGAACCCCCATCCCCAAAGTTGTGAATGCCGCCTTAAAAAGCGCGGGGCTCTCCACGAGAGAGGTTCAGAACGCCGTCGACGAATCGGCGATGGAGGTCCTTCCTCTCATCGAAAAGAGGGTTCACTATCTCGCGATGGCGGCCAATGTCGCAACCCTCTTGGGGCTTCTCGGGACAATCATCGGCCTGATGCATTCCTTTAACGCCGTGGCCGGGGCGGAGGCTTCCCAGAAGGGCGCCGTACTTGCGAAAGGGATCGCAATCGCGTTGAACACCACCGCTTTCGGCCTGGTAGTGGCCATCCCCTGCCTCTTTTTCTACGCTTTTCTCCAGTCCAAGGCGAACCGTCTTACCGAGCAGGTGGACCGGGTGGCGGTAAGAATGGTCAACATCCTGTCTTCATCCGAAGGGAACCGTAGGTAAATGGCCTTCCGACCGACCCACCGGCGAAAGAGAACCCACTATATTGTGGATCTGAATCTGGCCCCTTTGCTCAGCCTCTTCGTCGCCCTTATCCCCATGCTCCTTCTCACGGCCATATTCCAGCAGGTCGGCATCGTTAATCTCTATCTGCCAACCACCGAGGAGTCGATGCAACAGCCCGGAGACACCGGTGCAACGACCGATTTCACCCTCGCAATCTCCATCTCCCCAACGGAACTGACCCTGAGAAAAGGCAGCTTGACACTGTTCCGTGACGTGGTTGACGATGGTCTGGACCTGTCCGGCCTCGGCGCGTCTCTGGCCGAACTGAAGTCGGAATTCCCCGGCAAACGGGATATCGTCCTCCTCCTGGATGGTTCCATTCTCTACCAGACCATTATTCAGGTGATGGACACGGTAAGGGAACATGAGGGAAAGGAGCTTTTCCCGGATATCTCCCTCGCCGACAGGGTTGTGGAGGTCCGCTGAGCATGGCTTACGCTCCCACAAAGCGCCGCGGTATCAGAAGAAAAAGCCCAAGCCTGGTCGTTTTGAACATAACCTCCATGCTGGACATGTTTACCATCCTGATCATCTTCCTCCTGAAGTCCTATTCGGCCGAAGGCGTCATCCTGACTATTCCCGCCGACCTGCACCTCCCCGACTCCACAACTCAATCCCAGCCTGTCCCGGGGCTTATCATCGAGCTGTCCAAGGAGGTTATTGTGGTTAACGGGACTCCTCTCCCCCTTGACCTGGGAAAGGTCGAAAGTTCCGATTCTCTGATGATACCCGAGCTTTACGACTACCTTTCCAAAAGGGTCAGGCAATACGAGGAAATCTCATCCGCAAACCCGGACGTGAAGTTCACCGGAAGGATGGTCCTGGAGGGCGACAGGGAGATCCCGTTCAGACTATTGAAAAAGATTCTCTACACCAGCGGCCAGGCCGGTTTCATAAACCAGTCACTCGCGGTTTTCACCAAGGAGTGATGGAAAATCCCGGCGTGAAAAAGCTCAGACCCGAAATATCCCTTTTCAGGGGAGGACAACTGCTGGGCAGATCGGTCATCAAAGGCCGTTCTCTGTCCATCGGAAAGGACTGGAAATGCGATATCCCCGATCCTCACAGCGAACACGGAAGGCTGACGATCCTCAAAAAGGGCTTCAGGGGGTACATCCTGAAGCTGCCCACCGGGTCTCACGGCAGCTTCCGGAAGGGTGGATCGGCCCTCAGCCTTGACCAGATGGTCCACTGGGGACTCGCCCATAAGACCTCTTCCGGGTACGTAATGCCCCTTGACAACGATACGTCCGCGGAATTCTCCATCGGGGACACTACGTTCCGCATGGCCTTTGGCGAGGTGCTCCCGGTTCAGACAGTATCCCCGGCCACCCCGTGCGGAACCGTTCCCTTCCGCCTGCGTTTCGGGTTTCCCGATCCCTCGGATATCGTTTTCACCGCCATTCTACTCCTCGTATTCGCCCTGGAGGTCCTTTCCGTTCGCGGCCTTCGTGATTACCCTATCCCGGAGATAAGGACCCTCCAGCAGCTTCCCAGGCGCATCTCAAGGCTCATCCTGGAACCGTCCGCTCCTCCACCAATCCCCCGCGTCATCAGGCCATCCGAAAAGGAATCGGCTCCAAAGGGTCCGGAGACGGGTGGAGCGGTAAAGACGGGAAAGGAAACGCCCCTCGCCGAAACCCGTGAATCGGCGGTCCTGCCGGGTCCCTCCAAGGTTCCTGCCCCCGGCGGCGGAGTTGAGACAACCCGCCGACACGTTTCAGGAATCGGTGTCCTGGGGGTCCTCACCGGCCGAGGCAACGCCGGAAGAACGGCAGGGGAAAAAGGCGTGACGGCTCTGCAGTTAAACGAGAAAATGGAACGCGACCTCGACAGGGTTCTCTCCGAGGTTCGTGGTATAACCGTACCCGGAACAGGGGCCGGCGGCGGATCGGGAACCGGGAACCGGGAGGATACGGGGAGCGGCCTGATAACCATCGACGGGAAGATCGCCGGGGAGGGTATAGGCGGCCGGATACAGGTTTCTGACATCGGTGGTGGTACGGCCGCCCCGGGACCCGCCGAAAAAACGGAGGTGATTCGCCCCGAGACGAGGGACGAACGCTCCTCCCGAGTAATCTCACGGGTCGTTGCCTCCCATACCGGCGCCATCCGGTACGCCTATAACAGGGAACTGCGAAAGAACCCGGCCCTCAGGGGCAAGATCGTCCTGGCTTTTTCCATCTCGCCGGAGGGCGATGTAATAAAATGCACGGTTCAGGAATCCGAGATGAAATGGCCGCCTCTGGAGGAATCCCTTGTCCGCATGGTCCTGGGCTGGAAATTTCCCAAAATTCCTGAGGGGACTGTCACCGTGAGCTACCCCCTGGTCTTCTTCCCCAGCATGTAGGCGGCCTGATGACCCGTGGAAATCAAACATTCTTCGCTTTGGCCCTCCTTCTCGCCGTTTTTACAGTTCTCCTGCCAAGCGGTTCCATGGCAGCGGATGGGGTTTTCCCAAAGACGCTTCTGGACGACCTGCGTTCGGGAGATCAATCCGTTCGCCTCGCCGCTATCCAGGCGATAAAACCGTACAGGGAACTTACCTCCCTTCCAATCCTTCTGAAAATGGCCGAGAATGACCCTGTTCCCAAGATCAGGCGCCATGCTATAGGAGCCATCTGGTCAAGGGGTGACCGAAAGGCTCTTCCTGTTCTTGAAAGAATTCTTGTCATTGACCCGAATACAGGGGTTAAAATCGCGGCTGCCGGGGCCATTGGGGACCTGGGCCAACAGTCATCCGTCTCGTTTCTCATAGGCGCCGCCGTGTCGACGGAAAACATCTCCCTGCTCGCCCGATGTATCCGCAGCATAGGCCGGATAGGCGACCCATCATCAGCCGCATTCATCATGCGGTACCTGGAAAGACCACACAACTCTCTCACGAGGGGAACAGCCGCACAGGCTCTTGGAAATCTTGGATCGGTGGGGGCTCTACACCCCCTCATGAAAGTGCTTGAATCAGATGAAGACCCCGTTGTCCGTTCCCTTGCCGCCACCTCCCTGGGTCAACTGGGAGAACCCGCCGCGCGCGAAAACCTCATAAACGGCCTCCTCTTCGATTCCTCCGACCTCGTTCGCTTTCGATGTGGAGAAGCCCTGTCAAAACTGGGTATCAACCGGGATGCCAAGCAGGCATTTCTGAACAGCCTCGGAGATCCGGATAAACGGGTTCGCTACATCAGCCTCAATGCAATCTCATCAAACGCCGTGGATTCGGACATATCGGCCATTGCCGACCTCCTAGACGACGACAGCACGGTGGTAAGAGAACTGGCCCATCAGATCCTCGGTAAACGGGGGATCGTACTTGAGAAGATCGGTGACAGGTATCGTATGCTTAAGTAGGAAGGGTCTGGACTCTGGACTGATTCCTCTACGCTCCACCGGGCTCGACTCCGGAAAGCCCCAAAAATACGGAAACCAGCTGGGTGGACCGCCAGACCTTTTTCAGGAGATCCCGCTGTACCTTAAGGGCCGTGGCCGGTTGATCCTTGGAGAACTGTTCGAAATCGTCTCTCCGGACAACGAGGATGTTCGACGGCTCGGTTACCACGGCCGACACGGGGGAAAGATGCTCCGGCCCGAGGAGAGACCACTCACCGAACGTTTCCCACCCCCCAAGAATAAGTTCCCCACCGCCTTTCAGGTTCGGGGCTGTGATGACGGCCTTGCCCTTTTCAATAAAAAAGAACCTGTCGCTCATCATCTTCTCGTCCACGAGAACGTCTCCCGCTTCGTGCTTCTCCTCGGAAACAATCCGGGAAAACAGCGCAAGTTCATGGTCGGTCAGGCTCTTGAACGTTCCACTTTTCTGGAGAGGTATTATTTTGGCCATGGGTCAATTCCCCCAAAAAGTTGCTCTAAAGACACTGGAGCATATCCATATAAACACCTTTAAGTTTCTATCATAACCCATTGATATCCAAAATATATTTATCCTTTAATTTAACATAACGCTCCGATGTCCCGGCCATCATCTTTCTCTCATAATCACGGAGGTGACGCACAACTTTCGCCGGAACACCAAGGGCAAGGTGGTCAGCCGGTATCACGGTCCCGGGCGTAACGACAGCGCCGGCGCCGACCATCGCACCCGTTTCAATTACCGCACCGTCAAGTACGCGGGAGCCGATCCCGATCAGGCAGCCATCCCCTATTTCACATCCATGAACAACGACGGAATGCCCGATTGTCACCCCGGCCCCGATGAACAGGGGGTATTTTCCCGATGTAACGTGAAGAATGGAGCCGTCCTGGATATTGGTGCGGCTCCCTATCCGGATGAAATTTACATCCCCCCGGGCAACAACCTGGAACCAGAAACTGGAATCGTCACCGACATGGACGTCACCGGTAATGGCTGCTGTGGGGGCGACGTATACGGCGCTTCCAAGGACAGGCATGGTCCCGTCGAAAGGAAAAATATTCGTCATCAAAGCCCGATCCGCCCCGCAATTCCTTTCATGGAGTCCAGGCTTAGTCCAAGAAACTCCTCCAGGTCCAATCCCATCTCCTCGCAGGCTCTGATCTGCTCCCTGTCAGCCCCGCGGGCGAACTGCTTTTCCTTGAATCGCTTTCGGAGACTCTTGAGCTTTACCGGTTCAAGTTTTTTCTCCGGTCGTATCAGTGCCGAAGCGACGATCAACCCGGTGACAGGGTCCGCGGCATAAAGGGCCCGGTCAAGGAGGGTTTCCCTCGCAACATGCCCCGCATGGGCGACAATGGCATGGAGAATCTCCTCGGAAATCCCTTTTTTCCGCAGGATATCGGACGTCACGTACCCATGATGAGGAAAGTCGTTTACCGTCTCGGTATAGTCAAGATCGTGAACCAACCCCGCCAGACCCCATTCGTCAGGATCCTCACCGAAATGGGCGGCCAACGCCTTCATTACCGCTTCTGTAGCCAACATGTGGTTCCGCAGGCCGGGCTCCTTGACCCTCTCGAACACCAGGTCCTGTGCCTCGTCACGCGTCATATCCAGATCCCTCCATGATATACCACTGTCCTGCGCCATTGGTGCTTCACGCTTCAACAATGATAATGTTCTGTAATATTATCACACTCATCTCCTCTATGAACAGTCTATAAGGCTTTCCGCGTGATGAGTTAACTGTTGATCTTCGGGATTGCGTCGCATATTATCGGCTCGCAATGACAGGCTGAAGATAAAGGTACGCATTATGCTGTTACGACACATCAAATGGCATTGGGTGGCGCTTCCCATTGCCGCCGCCATGGTGATCGGCGCCCTGTTGGGGGCACTTCTGGCGCTGACCCAGAATCTCCCGCAGGTGGAGGCCCTTGCGACCTATGAACCCAGCGCCGTCACGACCATCCTATCGGACGATGGGACACCCATCTCTTCCCTGTTTGTCGAGCGCAGAATACCCGTGCCCCTCCGGGAGATACCGAAAGATCTCATCGAGGCGATTATCGCCGTCGAGGATTCCCGCTTCTATCAGCACTTCGGCCTCGATATGAAGGGTATCGCCCGTGCCCTCTGGAAGGATGTAACCACCCTGCGCATGGCCGAAGGGGGCAGTACCCTGACACAGCAGCTTGCCAAGGTACTGTTCCTGACCCCTGAAAAAACTATCACCCGAAAACTCAAAGAGGCCATTCTAGCCATAAATATTGAACGCAGATATTCAAAGGACGAAATTCTCACCATGTATCTGAATCAGATCTACCTTGGCGAAGGAGCCTACGGGGTCGAGGCCGCCGCGAGAACCTATTTCGGCAAGGGCGTCAGAGAACTTGATCTCGCCGAGTGCGCCATGATCGCGGGGCTTCCACGCTCCCCTACCCTCTACTCCCCTCTGAATCATCCGGAAAAGGCCGTTGCCCGAATGCGGGTTGTCCTGCTCAGGCTTCTAAACGAGGGATACATCAACGACGAGACCTACCGCCGGACCATCAAGGAGGGCGTTACCATCCGACCGTCAGCATCCCCGGAAGACCCTGCCCCCTATTTCACGGAGATGGTCAGGCGTAACCTGGAGTCCAGAATCAGCGCCAATCTTATCTACCGTGGCGGCCTTGTCATCGAGTCAACCTTGAATCTCGACATGCAGAAGGATGCGGATAAGGCGGTAAAAAACGGCTTAAAAAGCTACGGAATGCGTCATCCCGGCGAGAGTGCGGAACCCGTTCAGGCAGCGTTTGTCGCCCTGGACCCCTCCACCGGGGAGATCAAGGCCATGGTTGGAGGAAGGGACTTTACCACCTCGCCGTTTAATCGGGCCACGCAGGCAAAGAGGCAGCCCGGGTCCTCTTTTAAACCCGTTCTTTATGCCGCTGCTCTTTCATCCGGTTTTACCCCCTCTGAAATACTCAATGACAGTCCCTTGGAGATAGCGATCAAGGGCCAATCCGAACCCTGGAGCCCCAGGAACTATTCCGGCCGATACCATGGCCCCGTCACCATGAGAACGGCCCTTGAGGAGTCCCTCAACGCTGCATCAGTTGACCTGCTGCTCCGCCTCGGTTATCAACCCGTCATCGACACAGCCCGCCGCCTGGGCATTTCAGCCGACCTGAAGCCGTACCCGTCCATGGCCCTGGGGACCTTCGATGTCTCTCTCCTTCAGATGGTCTCCGCCTTCGGCGTTTTCGACAACAACGGGATACTGGCAGGCCCTCATCTCGTCAAGAGAGTGAAGGACCGTGAAGGCGCCGTCCTTTGGGAGGCCTCCTCCCATCTATCGGACGTCCTCTCCCCGCAGGTAGCCTTCCAGATGACCAATCTCCTTGAGGGGGTCGACCAATACGGGACCGGCAGGGGGACCAGAGTCATGGGACGCCCCACCGCCGGCAAGACGGGGACCACCGATGATTACCATGACGCATGGTTTCTCGGCTACGTTCCGGGCCTCGTTGCCGGAGCATGGGTTGGATTTGATCATTCAAAGAATCTCGGACACGGAGAAACAGGGGCCAGGGCGGCCCTTCCCATCTGGATTAATTTCATGGAAAACGCCCTTGAGGATGTGCCTCCGACACCATTTCCCGTGCCCGAAGGAATCGATCTGGTGGAGGTCGATCCGGTTTCGGGTCTCCTGGCGGGGCCCGCCTGTTCCAGTCGTATTGTGGAGGCTTTCCTTCCGGGCACCGCCCCGACGCGGCAGTGCGGACAGGACAAACGAACCGGTCAATCCCCCATACCTTGATCCATATCAATACTTAAACCGCCGATCTCTGCTATTATTTAAAAAAATAACGGAAAACGACGCGGGGGTAATGATGAACATCGACAAGAACACGAAGATCCTGACTCTACTGCGGGAACATCCTCACCTTCTCAAAGTCCTGACCGATATTTCTCCCGAGTTCAATAAACTGAAGAATCCCCTTCTTCGCAGGACCCTTGGCCGTTTCGCCACCTTTGAACACGCGGCCGAAATGAGCGGGCTGTCCTACGATGAGTTCCATCGAAGGATCACGGCTGCCATTATCCATGCACCGGATGACGAATCAGGAAAGAACTCTCAGATACCCGAAGATCGGGAAGCACGGATCGCCACCCTCAAGGAAATAGTCAAGGGGCTTCACGAGGGAAAGGCGCCGGAGGAACAGAAAGCCCGTTTTGCCCGGCTGCTGCAGGAGGTGAGCGCCTCGGAAATCGCCGAGATGGAGCAGTCCCTGATAAAGGACGGGATCGGTGAGGATGAGATCAAGAAACTCTGCGACGTCCACGTACAGGTATTCGCTGAGTCCTTCGAGAACAAAACGCCGGAGGCGGTTCCTCCCGGGCATCCCGTCCATACCTTCCGGCTGGAAAACCAGGCCCTGGGGGAGGTCAACGATCGCATGAGGATGCTCCTCTCCAACCTGGGTCAGGCACCCGACGAAAAGACCCTTAAAGACCGGCTCAACGAACTCAAGGGTCTTCTGGCCCGACTGTCGGAGATAGAGAAACACTACGTCAGGAAGGAAAATCAGCTCTTTCCCGTCCTGGAGGACCACGGGATCACGGGACCTTCAAAGGTTATGTGGGCCATTCACGATGACATCCGCGCCCTGCTCAAAGGTGTGCGAAAAGAGCTTGACGAAGGAAGGGCCGGGGACGTCGAGGTGGACGGCCAGGTTCTGACCACCGCTGTCGCCGACATGATCTACAAGGAAGATAATATCCTTTTTCCAATGGTTCTCGAGACCTTGTCCGCTTCGGATTGGGAGAGGGTCCTCGAGGGCAGCGACGAGATCGGATACGCACTGGTGGAGCCGGCCGACAGCCGGCGGTTGGCCGAAGGACCCATCGCATCAGCCCCACCCGAACGCCATGGGGCGGGAGATGCCTCATTGTGGCTTTCCACAGGCGGTCTGACCCCAAAGCAGCTAAACCTCATCATGACGAGCCTGCCCGTCGATATCACCTTTGTGGACGCCGAAGACAGGGTTCGGTATTATTCGGCCAACAAGGAGCGGGTTTTCCCAAGGAGCCCGGGGATAATCGGCAGGACCGTGCAGAACTGCCATCCGCCCGACAGCGTACACATCGTCCAGAAGATCCTGGACGCCTTCAGGAACGGGGAAAAGGACACCGCCGATTTCTGGATCCGGATGAACGGGCGCTTCCTGTTCATCCGCTACTATGCCATCAGGGACGAGGAAGGAAATTACGAAGGATGCCTGGAGGCTACTGAGGACGTGACGGAGATCCGCAGTCTAGAGGGAGAGAGAAGGCTGCTGGACTGGTAAACACCGCAAACATAACCAACCCTGCCCGGTTATTCAAACCCGTAAAGTTTGCGGTTCTTCCTCAGGGATTCAATGAACCCGTATACGAGATCGGGCGAAAAATATGCCCCTGAACCGGACTTGATCTCAGCAATGCTTTCCTCGAAAGGCAAGGCCGCCTTGTAGGAACGTTCCGATGAAATCGCGTCAAAGGCATCTGCCAGGCAAAGCACCCTGGCCCCGAAAGGGATCTTCTCTCCGGCCAACTCTTCGGGATACCCACGGCCATCCCACCTTTCATGGTGATGCAGAATTATCTCCAGTGTCTCGTCATTGATAATGGGTTTTAATATCGAACAACTTGTCTCGGGATGTTTCTTTATCTCTCCGTACTCCTCATCGGTGAGCCCTCCACGCTTGTTGAGTGTGACATCGTTTATAGATATCTTTCCAATATCGTGAAGACGGGCTCCAACCTGGATATCGGTCGCCTCTTCGAATGACAGACCGATATGTTTAACAAACCCCATGGCGTATAGAGTAACCCTTATGGAGTGTCCCCTGGTGTACACGTCTTTGGCTTCCAGCGTCTTAACCAGGGATTCAACAGCCTCAAAAAACAAGCGCCGATTTTCTTCGGCCTGCTGCAAAAGCATCTGTTCAAGATTTTTTTTGTAGTTCCTCTCCACCCTCAACAACCTCGATCTCTCGAGGGCCTTCTCGACCCGCCAGCCCAATTCCTGGACATCAAACGGTTTAGTGATGTAATCGGAGATCCCCAATCGTATGGCTTTCAGGACACTTTTCATGTCGGATTGAGAGGTTACCATGATGAACGGCAGTTCAGGGTCCCTCTCCCGGATGAAATGGAGGATTTTCAATCCATCCACACCGGGCATTACAATATCGCAGAGGACCAGATCATACTTATTATTTTCCAGGAGAAGGGTGGCCTGCACCCCGTCCTCAGCCTGGTCCACGTTGATATTCTTATCCGCCAATGCATCCGCAATGATTTTATTGAGAAAATTATCGTCGTCGACTACAAGCACACGCGACGACTCGCCCGCCAGATCCTTGATTTTCAGGCCATAGGACAGATAATCCAAGAGATTTCCCCTCTATTTTCCATATTGTCGCGGGGTTTTATAAGAGGCAATGTTAACGGGAATCCTATCACAAAGCAAGGTGGCTAACAATAACGCAGGCTCATTGGAGCGCACGGATATTTCCCCGGCCAAGGTACTCCGACACCATCCGGATGCGAATGCACCTAAGTGTCCATCGCACCCGGACGCCGGCGGGGCAGCCTGGGGATGAAGCTTCGCAGAGAAGCTGTCTCGTTCAGGGAATAGAGAACCGGAACCACCACGAGGGTCAGGAGGGTGGCCACCGTCAGGCCGAAGATCACCGCAACCGCCATGGGCCCCCACCACTGTGCGGATTCGCCGCCTATCTGCAGGCTGAAGGTCTTGAAGTCAAAACTCACCCCGACTGCCATTGGCATCAATCCCAGGATGGTGGTAATGGCGGTAAGCATGACCGGTCTGAAACGGACCGTCCCGCCCGTAATCAGCGCGTCCTTCAGTTCGAGGCCTCTCTCCCTGAGCTTGTTTATATAATCGATAAGGACGATGGCGTTGTTCACCACAACCCCGGCCAATGAGATGACCCCAATGCCCGTCATGATGATTCCGAAAGGCATCCTCGTGACCATGAGGCCGAAAAACACACCGGTAAGGGACAGGAGCACAGATGTGAGTACGATAAGCGCCTGCGCAAAGGAGTTGAACTGGGTGACGAGGACCAGGAAGATGAGGAATATGGCCCCTACGAACGCCTTGCCCAGGAAGGCCGAGGCCTTCTGCTTCTCCTCATTTTCCCCCCCATACTTGATGGAATATCCCCTCGGCAGGTCAAGCTGCCCAAGACGGGCCCTCACGTCCTTGAGCACCTCGATGGAACTGCGCCCCGATGTGTTGGCGGTCACCGTGGCAAGGCGCTTCTGGTCCAGGTGCCGGATGGCGCCGTAGCCGGTGCCCATCTGAAGGTGGGCCACCGTGGACAGGGGCACAGGATCGCCGTTCGCCCTTGGAATGAGCAGATCCTCGATCTGGGCGAAGGTCCGCCGACTCCTTTCGGGAAGCCGCGCTATGATGTCATAATCGTCATCGCCTTCCCGATAGTCGCCGAGCTTCCATCCACTGATGGCCGCTTTAACCGTATTGGAGATCTCGATGGTGGACAGGCCCAGAAGGGAGGCTTTTTCCCGATCCACGACAACGGTTATTTCAGGCTGGGCCCGGGAAAGATCGTCCTCCATGTCCACCAACCCCGGTACACTTTGGATAAGACCCTTGACCTTCCCGACCAGGGTGGAGAGCACCTGCACGTCCTCTCCCCTGATCTGCACTTCAACAGGGGCTCCGGCCGGCGGCCCCAATTTTTCCTTTTCGACCTTCACATCGGCGCCCGACAGGTTCTGAAGTGATTCCCGTATACGATTGATTACCACCGTGGAGCTTTCGTGCCGCTGCAGCCGATCCACGAACTCCACGGAAACCTTGCCGCGTCGGGAGTCCGTGCCCCCGCCGCCGCCCTCTGCCAGACCAACTTCGGCGATGACATTCTTAAGATCGGCCTCGTCCCGGACGTCAGACTCCACCGTTCGTACCAGCGCATCCGTTGTATCAAGGTTCGTGCCCTGAGGAGCCTGGATCTGGATGTTGGCCCGGTTGGGATCGGTGTTCGGGAAAAGCTCAACGCCGTTGCCCATGAACGCGTAGGCCACGATGATTCCCACCAGAAGAATAAACGATGAAAAAACCACCATGAGGCGATGGTCAAGCGCAACATCCAGGATTCGGCGATACGTTCGGATGGTAAGAGATTCATCCTCCTTTTTCCATTCCGCCTTCTTCCCGGGCTTGAGGAATGCCGCACACAGTACCGGATTGATCACCAGGGCTACGAAAAGGGATGCCGACAGTACGATGATGAGGGTTATGGGCAGGTATTTCATAAACTCACCCATTATTCCAGGCCAGAACATCATGGGCCCGAAGGCGCAAAGCGTGGTGATCGTGGAGGCGATAACCGGCCAGCCCACCTCGGCGACCGCGGTCCGCGCCGCATCAATCCGGTTGCGCCCCTCCTGCATATGCCTGAAGATATTCTCCACAATGACGATTGCGTTATCCACCAGCATGCCCAAGGCAAGTATTAGGGAAAAAAGCACCACCATGTTAAGTGTGATCCCCAGGGCCTGGAGTATGGTAAAGGAGATGAGCATGGAGAACGGAATAGCCATGGCAACGAAGATAGCGCTTCTTATCCCGAGGAAGAGAAACAGCACGATCAGGACGAGTATGAGCCCGGTGATGATGTTGTTCTCCAGCTCGGACACCATTCTTCGGATATCCTTCGACTCGTTGAGGGTCACCGTCATCTTGACTCCGGGAGGAAGCAACGGCCGGGCCTTGTCAAGGAGAGAGAAAACATGGTCCGAGACCTCGATAATATTCTCCCCGGTACGTTTTTTCACGGCCAGCGTGACGCTGGCCTGGCCGTTAATGCGGGCATAGCTCAGGGGGTCCTCGAAGGTGTCCCGGACAGTGGCCACGTCCTTCAGATATACCGGTTTTCCATCGCGGGTGAGCAGTACCAGGTTGTCAATCTGCCCGGGATCACTGAACTCGCCGGGAACGCGAAGGAGATACTTTCCATGGCCCAGGTCGATACTACCCCCCGGGACATTTACGTTCTCCTTCTGGAAAAGTCTCAGGATTTCGGCGAAACTGAGCCGATAGGCGGCCATCCGGTCCGGGTCGAACTCCACGCGAATCTCCCGTTTCCGGCTGCCGGAAATATTTACGTCCAGGACCCCCGGGATCTCCTCGATCCGGTCCTGAAGGTTCTCGGACACCTTTTTCAGTACTCTTTCGCCGACCTGTCCGGAAACCGCGACCATGAGAACCGGGAACTCGGACAGGTTGATCTCCAGAACGGAGGGGTCGGATTCAAGGTCGTCCGGAAGTTCACCCTTGACCTGGTCCACCTTGTCACGCACCCTCTGGAGGGCATCATCAATAATGACGTCGGGGACGAATTCAACGGTGATCATGGATGCCCCTTCGGCACTGACCGAACGGATCTTTTCCACGTCCTTTATTCCCCTCAGCTTGCGCTCGATGGGAATGGTAATCAGGTTCTCAACGTCCTCGGAGGCCGCGCCCTTGTAGGTCGTCTGAACGAGAATGTAGGGGATGGTGATGTCCGGGTTGGATTCCCGGGGCAGGGTCACATAACTGTAAAGACCCACCACCAGAATGATCAACATCAGGACAAAAACCGTTGTACGCCGTGCGATGGATGCGTTGGTAATAAGCATGGCCGTTCCTAACCTTCCACCACGTTTACCGGACCACCGTCCTGAATAAGCTGCTGGCCCTTTACTACCAGTTGTTCTCCACCAGAAAGGCCGCTTTGAACAATGACCCTGCCGTCTATCACCGATCCCAGCCGGACCGGGTGTTTCACGGCCCTGCCGTTTTCCACCACAAACACGAATTTCTCCCCGTCACGATCCACCACCGCGTACAGGGGAACCGCCAGTACATCTTTCAGTAGACGCCGGATAAAACGAACGCGAACAATCATCCCGGGTCTGTACGCCCCATCACGGTTATCGATCCGAATCTTTGTCCGGTAGGTCCTGGTCATCGGGTCAGCCTGGTAGCCGACATTGATCACCTTCCCCTTGATACCCGGACTTTTGGTGCCGTTCACGCTGGCCGGAAACACGGTGACCGCCTCCCCTTTTTGAATAAACAATACGTCCTTTTCAGGAACGTTGACCAACACCTTGAGACGATCCACCTGAACCACCACCGCGGCGGGGGTGCCGACGTTGCCGTACTCCCCCCTGTCTACCAACAACCTGTCCAGGATTCCATCGATTGGGGAGATCAGGGTGCTCTTTTCTATGGCGATTGCCGATTGATCAAGGAGAGATCCGGCAGACTCGTAGGCCTGTTTAGCCTCGTCAAGCATCCTCTCACTGACCAGCTTCTCACTGAAGAGGGCCTCCACCCGTTTCAACTGCTTCTTTTTCAGATCGTACTCGGCCTGATTTCTGGCCCTCTGGCTCATGAGCAGTTCCTTGTCGATCTTCAGAATGGCATCGCCGGCCGAAAGACGATCACCCTCCTTGGGGCCGACCCACAGGATTACGCCGGGCTGCTCCAGGGAAAGCGTCAGGTTTTCCCATGCCTCCAGGGTTCCGGGAAGGGTGAAGCTTTCTTTAAGCGTCTGGGGGGTCGCCGTCTGAACAACTACGTTCACGGGTCTCTTTACCCTGAGTATCCGGTCGGGGACCGGAGCCGGCTTTTGCTCCTGACTGCCGTTTCCCTTTTTCGCGAGGAAAATCCCGGCGCCTATAATAAGCGCCAGGACCATCATAATGGTCAATAGCTTCCTGGTTGATGGTATTTTCATTGCGTTGGTCTCCCGGTTGTCTATTCGGGTCCGAAGGCATCCATGTCGAGGGCGCCAATGGAATAGAGGAGAAGCGCACGGGTCCTCCTCGTTTCATATCGCTGCGTTACAGCCGCGTTCTCAGCTGCGACCAGGTTCTCCTGTGCCTTAAGTACATCGAGGCTGACCGCCCCCCCCAGATCGAACTGCAGCCTCTCTAATCGAAAGGTCTCTTTGGCATTATCGAGAGTGGACCTGACGAGGTTGTCCTGTGCCTTCAGTGCCTCCAGGTTCCGCAGGGCACTCTCCACCGAAAGAAGGTCGGACTTGACCAGCCGGCCGTATCTTTCCTTTTCCTGCCGAGTCCTCGAATAGGCCTCCTTCGCCTGAAGACCAACAAGCCCGCCCTGGAAGAACGGCCAATCAAGCCTGAGCGAAACTGTTTTCTCGGGTACGGACGGGATATCCTCATCGTACCGGCTGAACGATCCTGAGAGTTTTACGCTGGGTCCCCTGCCGCTGGCGGTTAATTTCGCTCGCTGCTCCGATACCTTGATAAGCTCTCTGCCCTGCCGCAGATCGGCCCGCTGGAGACGCGCCATGTCCTTGAGTTCTGCCAGAGGTTTTTCAGGAAGGCCCACGTCAGGGGGAACCTGTATGCCGTTGGGCAGGGAGACTCCTATGAGGTCCTCGAGGCGTCGGCGGGCCATGATGAGGTCCTTACGGGCCTGCACAAGATCCACCTGCGCACCCGACAGGCCGACCCGCGCCGACAATACGTCCGTTTTCGGTACATCACCCACATTGAAATGCGCCTGGGCGGATCGAAGCTGCTCTTTCAGCCGTCCAACGGCGTCCTCTTTCAAGTGCACCAGTCTGTCGGCTGACAGCGTATCGTAGAAACCGGAAACCACGCTCATCAAAACGCTTTGCCTGGCGAAAGCAAGGCCGAATTCCGCGGATTTCAGGGTATACTTTGCGCCCTTTCTCGCGATCCAGGTTCTCCCCCCGGAAAAGAGGGTCTGGTCAAGGGTCAGTCCCCAGCTTTTGCTGCTCAGGGAGGTCCCGTCCGTAAAATACTGTTTTGAGGTACCCGCGTTGGCCGACAGCCTGGGGATCAGCACGGTAATGGCTTCTTTCATCAGGAGGCGTCCCTGTTTGAGGTCCTCCTGGGCGATCCTGATGTCCTCGTTATTCTCAAGGGCAAGCCTGTAGGCCTCCGACAGGGAGATCGACGGAGTATCGGAACCGAAGCTGTAACACGGCAAAAGGGTCAGTGCCAAAGTCAGGAGAACAGGGATAACACCCCATCCACGCTTAAAAAACGGCCCCATGGACGTTCTGGACAAACTGTTTATCGACATCCGATCACTCTCCACTGCTGTCAGCGCCATTCCCTCCAAGATTCCGATCGGTTGAAAGGCTTCTCCGGACGAATTCGATTATCTCCGGCCTCATCTCCGGCACTTTCAGGACACCGTGCATCCGGGAGTGGTGGATCCCCTGGATGAGGATGTGGAGAAGAAAGGCCGTCTCCCGCACGTTGACGGGGTGGATGCTGCCGTCATCCACGCCTTTGCGCAGGCACCCCTCGAGAACGAGGATGATCTGCCCCATGAGTTCTTGAAAGTGTGGATGATGGCATTCATAGGTCTCACATTTTAAAAAACGGGTCTCCCGGAAAGCCACTGATATGGATTCCGACCTCAAATCCAGAAAATCGAAGGCGAACCGAAGTACGCTCTCCAAGGCGTCCCAGCCGGTCCCCGGCCCCTCCATGGCAGCCTGAAGCCCCGTGACGTAGTCCTGTACCAATTCATCGCAGATCGCGATGAGGAGGTTCTCTTTGCTTTTGAAGTGATGGAAGATCGTGCCGTGAGCAACACCGGCCCGATTGGCGATTTCGGATGTAGCTGTTCCATTGAAGCCGCGGAGGGCGAAGAGCTCCGTGGCTGCTTTTAAAATATCCTCTTTTCTGGACATGACCTTCTACCTCTTGGCAACCTCGTAAAAAGCCTCTTCGAGCCGTTTTCCGAGGCGGGGGGATGGCTTCCCCGTAACGGATATAATACTGACTGGTTGGCCAGTCAGTATTATATCCGTTACTTTCTGTCAAGTGGATTTTTTCTCTTTGGCGCCAAAGATGGGATTCTGGGGCATACGGACAACACGTACCTGATTGGCTAAAGGAGCGGCTCACCGCGAAAAGCACATTATTTTACCACAGTACAGCCGCTTGCAGGCTGCATCACAGGGTTTTAAAGTAGGGTCATCGCAAAAACGAGTACCTGGCTGTGAAATTCTTTTCTCACGCTCGCTCCCTGTTCAGCTTCGTCGGAGTCTGGGGCGGATAATCATCATGAACCTTTTCTAACAGGGATGAAGGGGATAAATTCCCGAACAACCCCTTTCAGAGCCCCGGTGTCCATGGAAAAGATACCCCCAAAGATTTCTGGTTCTCTGCGCTTACGGTGTTTGCCCTATCCCCGCCATCCCCTTCATCCCTGTTAAATCGTGCCTTTAGATGCAGTGAGGTACGCATTATTGTGATGAATCTTAAAGTAAAAAACAGGAATCGTCAGGTTTTACCCTGTTTACTAACCCTGTGGTGTGACCTTCGAATCACGCCATCGGCGTGACTGTGGTAAATTAGCTCTTGACCTTGGTTTACTCTGTGTGAGACAGCCTTTCAGGGGGCTTTTACCGGCGGTCCACAATCCTCACCGCCTTCCCGGGAGGCTTTTCTATCCCCCCGATGGGCAGGAGAGAGATCTTGGCCCCGAACCCCAGAAAGTCGTAAAGGATCTCCCCTAACCTATCCGCCAGGTGCACATCCGAAGGCTTCTCAACTTCCACCGTAACCCTGAGACGATCGGCTCCATCGACCCTGTCAACCTCGATAAGGTAGTCGTTCCCCGTTCCCTGCTCCTTAAGAAGCAGGGATTCGACCTGGCGGGGATAGAAGTTCACCCCCTTGACCTTGATCATGTCGTCGTTACGGCCTGTAATACGGGCAACTCTCATATGTGTTCTTCCGCAGTCGCACCTTTCCCGGGACACGATGGACGTTATGTCCCTGGTTCTGAATCGGACCAGAGGGATGGCCTCCCTGGTAAGCGTAGTGACCACCATTTCACCGGTCTCACCGTCCGGGAGCACATCTCCACTCTCAGGGTCCACAATCTCCACGAAGTAGTGGTCCTCCCAGATGTGGATTCCATCGCGCGCGTTGCAATCGATCCCCATTCCAACCCCACCCGTCTCGGCCATACCGATGATGTCGTATGCCTGAATACCCATCTCATCTTCGATCCGCTCTCTCATTTCGTCGCTCCAGACCTCCGCCCCGAAGATCCCGACCTTCAATGGGATGGAGGTCCAATCAAACCCCTCCTGCCTCGCGACCTCCATCAACCGCAGTGGATACGAAGCAATGGCCGTAAGGGCGGTCGTCCCGAGATCCCTCATGAACTGAAGCTGCAGGGAACTCCGGCCGGCCCCCATGGGAACGATGAAGCAGCCCAACCGACTGGCCCCATAGTGAAATCCGAACCCTCCGTTGAACAGACCGAAGGACGGGGTTATCTGGACCACGTCGGTTGGACCCACACCTGCGGCGGCTAAACACCTGGCCATAATCTCCCCCCATTGGTCCACATCAGCCTCCGTGTAGGGGATGATGATTGGTGTCCCTGTGGTCCCGGAACTCATGTGCATCCTTACGAAGTTTTCCCTGGGAGCACATGCGAACCGAAAGGGATATCCCTCTCTCAGGTCATCCTTACTCATAAAAGGGATTTCGCGGAGATCCTCGATGGATCGAATCTCCTCCGGGTCAAGCGAACCGATCCGGCGATGATAGTCCGGGTTGTTCTCCTTAATGCGGCCAACAGTCCAACGCAGTTGTCCAAGTTGATCCCCGGCCAGTTCCTCCCTGGAAAGGGTTTCCTTGTCAGGCTGAAACATCAATGGCTCCTTTCACCTCGTTCACTCCGTACCTGGATCACGGCTTTCTCACTTCGCTCCCCGCCAAGCCGGAAAATTCTCAGGTTGCGCTCCCGTACGTCTTTCGGCCCCTTCGACGAGATAACCGACTCCAGACCCTCAGATTCTATGGGAAAGCCATCCAGGACGGCTGCGGCTCCCAGAAGAGCGAGGTTGAATGAACGGGGGACACCCTCGTTTCCAGCCAGAGATTCGGCGTCTACAGTAATAATTTTTCTGTTCGCAGGGTATTTTATCTGCTCCGGCAGCTTTGAGGTATTTATGACCACCACTCCAGTCGATTCCAGATAGACGCACCCGGACAGGGCCTCATCCGGATGCAGCGCCATCAGAACAGATGCAGAACCTCCGGGAAACAGCGGGCCCAGGACATCGCCGATACGCACGAAGCACAGAACTGATCCGCCCCTCATGGCCATTCCATGGGTCTCCGTGGTCCTGACGCCAAGCCCCTGGAGCATGGCCGCCTCGCCTATCACGCGGGAAAGGAAGATTACGCCCTGCCCGCCCCGTCCCGCCAGGACGATATCGAATGAAGGCCGGGAGATCATCCACCCGCCTCCGGACGGATGGCTCCCGGGGAACAGACGTGAAGGCAGACTCCGCACCCCGGACACCGGTCGGCGATGATAATCGGCCCCTTGGGGCCCCAGACGATGGCCGGACAGCCGAACCGGTCCGTACAGACGCGGCATCCGTTACAGACATCCGGATCTATAACGGGAACGCCCCCCTGCCGGCCATCGATCCTCAGCACGCAGGGAGAACGGCAGATAACCACGGCCATTTCGCCACAGGCCGCCGCGTCCGCGGCGGCCCTGATATCATCGACCAGCCCATTATAGTCCATGGGATCGGTGATCCACAATTTCGAAACTCCACATCCCGCGATAATCCCCTCAAGGGGAACCTGCTTTCCGTTTTCTCCACAGGCGAGCGTCCCGGTTCCGGGGGTAGGCTGCCCCCCCGTCATGGCTGTTGTCCCGTTATCCAGGACCAGTACCACGAAAGCGGCCCCCTGTTGGACGGCATTGACAAGGGCGGGGATTCCGGAATGGTAGAAGGTCGAGTCCCCGATTACGGCGGCAATGGCCGGCTTTGAGTCGTCGGATTGTCCGTAGGCCCAGAAGAAACCGGAGGCTTGGGAAATAGATGCCCCCATGCAAAGCACGGTATCCACGGCGCCTAACGCGATACCAAGGGTGTAGCACCCGATGTCCCCCGTGTAGATCCCGCCGGGCATTGCCTTTTTCAATGCCCAGAACGACGAACGATGGGAACATCCGGCACAAAGCGTAGGCGGGCTTCCGACGCCTTCCCTTTCGGGTCGGTGGAAATAATCCCTGACGCCCCGGGCTTCAATGGATGTCCGGGATACCCCCACGAGATTTTGGATGGCAAAATCCACCAGGTCAGGCGTTATCTCCCCCTCCGACGGAATCGTGCCGTCAAGCCTGCCTGAGATGTTCAGACAACCCGCCAGGACAGTTTCCATAACAGGACCCGTCTCCTCGAGGACCAGGGTTGTCTCAACGTCTCCGAGCATGGAGGATACCCTCTTCGGGTTCAGTGGGAAGGGAAGCCCCACGGATATGAGTCTCAGTCGATCAGCCAGCCCTCTTCGCCGTATGACGTCTGCCGCGTAGGCCGCGGGGACCCCGGAGGCGACAATGGCGCACGAAGGCATACCGCTGTCCTGGACCATGTATCTGTAGGTCCGGAGGGAAAGAGGGTCAGAGGCTATGGCACGGACTTTTTCGTTCAACTCCCCATGCAGGACGTATCGGTGTTTTGGCGTCGCCGCCCAGCGATCCGGATCTTTACGGAAACCCGCCGTTCCGGGATCGGGGCGCGACCCGGGGGCCTGGATGGCGGCCCTTGAATGGCACACCCTGAGAACAGGTCTGAGAATAACGGGGATGCCGTATTTTTCGGAGAGCCTGAACCCGAGATCCACCATCTCCCGGCTCTCCTCGGGCGTCATGGGGTCCAGAACAGGAACGCCGGCCGCCATGGCCAGGGCTCGCGTGTCCTGTTCCGTCTGGGAACTATGTGGTCCCGGATCATCGGCCACCACGATAAGAAGTCCGCCCACGACACCGGTATATGCCAGGCTCATGAGGGGGTCCGAGGCCACGTTAAGACCGACCTGCTTCATGATCGTGGCCGTTCTCAAGCCGCTGTAGGACCCGGCGACGGCGATCTCCAGCGCGACCTTCTCGTTGACCGACCATTCCACATGAAGATCCGCCGCCCCGTAAGCGGCCAGCGCTTCCAGAATCTCTGTTGATGGAGTACCCGGGTAGGCCGTTGCCACACGGCACCCGGCCTCGAAGAGCCCCTGCGCTATAGCCTCATTCCCCAGGAGGAGGCGCGCCCCCCCTCCCGGGGTTTCAACGGGGGTGTCAGGGTACAATCACCCATCCCCCATTCTCCACCTTCACCATAACGAGGGAATCCTTGGTGAGGCCGTTGTGGTCTGAAGGCGACATATTGAAAGTCCCGTTGATGCCGACATAATTGTCTGTTTTTTCGATGGCGTCCCTGATGCCGGCTCGATCGGGTCCGGCCTTTTTCAGGGCCTGCTCGATTATCCTGAGGGCATCGTACGCGTAGCCGGTGTGTGTGCTGACCGGACCGTAGCGTTTCTCATATTTTTCCTTAATCTTCATCAGGAAGGCCTTTCTTGGATCATTGTCGGAAAGCTCCTGGGCAACGATGAAACGGCTCGCGGGCATCATGACACCCTCACCTGCGTCGCCTGCCAATTTAATAAAGCTCGGATCCGCTTCGCCGTGGCTTAAAAAAACCGGGGTTTTGATCCCAAGCTGCCTGGCATTCTTGCAGATAATTGCCGGGGCCGGACCGATCCCCCAGACGACTATGGCCTGCGCGTCAGTACCCCTGATGGAAGTGAGTTGGGAACTCATATTGGTATCCTTATCATTGTAACGTTCTTTTGCAACAATCTCGATACCCATCGGCCCGGCCTGCGCCAGAAGCGCTTTCTTGCCGCTATCGCCGAATCCTCCAGCAGCGGTTAAAATGGCTACCTTTCTGTATCCCTTTTTGGCAAAATATTCGTAAAGCCGTTGTACAGCAAGGATACCCGTCTGTGGGGTTTTGAAAACCCATTTTTTCACGGGAATGACCACAGGAGACCCTCCCACACAGGCTACCATCGGCACCTTACTCTCCTGGATGAACTTGATGGATGCCATGGCGGATCCGGTGGTCGTCGGCCCGATAATCGCCAGAACCTTATCCTTGAGAACCAGCTTGCGAATGACGAGGACGGCCTGGGTAGGATCGGATTTCGTGTCGTAGGTGATCATCTCGATTGGATGACCGTTAACGCCCCCGGCGGCGTTGACCTCCTCCAAAAGTATTTGGGCCATCCTGCTGGACGGTTCCCCAATCATGGCAGCCGGGCCTGTCAGAGCAAAGGCCGCGCCGATCCTGTAGGGTTCCAACGCCCGGGCCTCCGGTGTTATCATCCCCATGGTCAATACCATGGCCGCAATTGCAAAAATCCCTGTCAATTTCCCTTTCATGTCCGTCCCCTTCCTTTCAAAGGTTAACACTACCTGCTAACGCACAAAAAAAGCCCCGCCGGTTCCGGCGGGGCTTATTGTGACTTTTTGTCCTTAAGAATCAGACGCCCTGACGGCCTTCCGGCGAAGCTGCTATTTTCACGCACCACCACCATGACCGTTCCAGGCCCGAAAGAGCAAAGGATGTGTGTAGTTCAGAGCGCATATCCTTAGGTAGGGTCGTAAAAAGTCCATTAATGGCTTTTTACTTTACGAGGTCACCAACATCCCCTTCAGCATTCTAACTAACACGGGACATCCTTCCGGGTCAAGGCCGAAAAGTTCATCCTGTCTTGACAGGGTTAAAAGCTTTTAACACAGTACAGCCGATTGCAGGCTGCACCACAGGGTTTTAAAGGAGGGTTTTACAGAGAAGATCTAAAACCATAAGGTCCTGGTTTTATACTTCCCGAAGGAGACCGCATCCCCTCACCCAAATAAAGGGCGTTGATTCCCCGATTCACTACAACAGTCAAATTGGAACAAGCCTGACGAAAAAGTTGATTTGAATGAACCCTGTGAAACTCCGTGTACCCTGTGTTAAATAAGCTTTTCCCTGTTATTGATGCCTTCGTAAGAAGTCATCAAGTTCTAGCAGAACACGGATTTCAGGTATTCCCTGTTGAGTTTCGCGATGAACTTTACGTCAATCCCCTTTGGACACGCCGCCTGGCATTCGTA